>CAMGSV010000165.1 GCA_946061495.1 uncultured Spirochaetales bacterium
TTCCAAAATGAAGGTGCATGAAGAACTGACAGAGGAACAGGTGGAGGAGTTCTGCAGAGGAAAAGGCACGGCAGAAAAACCATATACCTATCTGGTGAAAACTGATGGAACAGTCACAGCAGGTTTCTTCAAAGCCATGAAGGAGAAAAAGGCGTATTTCCGTCTGGAAGTATGGAAGGATGATACCTATGGCAGTGTTTTGCTGAAAGCCTGGGAACAGAATGGCGAAGAACTTGGTGAAATAGAGGAAAATGGTGCTCATTGCATCCCGAATGGCTTGGTACCGTTGCAGATGTTCTTGTTCTGTTGCCTTTGGATAAATCTTGCTCATGGCGTCCACATATTCCTTTGTCATGCTCTTGGGGAAGGACGGGTTCTGATCCTCTTTCTTCATGGCGCAGTTCACCATGGACACGAACTGCTTGCTGGACATCACCAGTTCTACAGGCCGTTTGTCTTGGGGGTTGCCGTCCTTCAGGTCGCTGGCAGAAAGATGGAGGACGATTCGCCCGCCCCGCATTTCACAGGGAGGAATGAATTGGTGCTTTCTCATTGTTTCTTGTTTCACCAGATCCATTCCTGGAGGAATCCGTTGTGCCTTGACTTCTTCCTTGGATAGGATTTTAGGATCAAATTGTGGCTGAATGACCTGTGGCCGGTGGTCAAGCCCATTCATGGTTTGGCTCAAATTTTCCGTGGCAATCCTGACATTGTGCACCTGCTGGTACAACTGGAGAACTTCTTTTTCGTCCTTGAAATTTACTCCAGACACCTTGTTGAATTCCTTCAGCAACTCATCCCGGTCAGCCGTCTTGTTCTGGATGCTCTTGAAGAAGACAGTTGCATTGGCTTCCATTTTCCGCATCTCTGTCATACTTTTCTCGAAGATGTGGCCACTCATGACAACCCCGTCAATGTATTGGGGCTTACCATCATAGCGGGCTTTTTCCCACAGCCTTTCAGCGTTTTGTGCTGATTTGTCGTTGCCCATCGCCTGGGACAATTGTTCCAAGGCCCGCTCAATTTCTTTGTCCGTTACTCTCATACATACTCCTTTCTAACGTGAGATTTCTTGTTTGTTTGTGTATTGGTATAGTTCTTTCCGTTCTTTTTTCAGTTCCCGGCCCATGATCGAGCGGCATTCATTGCTGGCCTTGCGGCCAATGTCAAATGCCGCCACGTGATTTTTTTGCTGGATGCATTCTTCCAGCTGCCTCTGGAACTCCGCCTTGAATTCCTTCAGGGTGGATTCCTTTACGGTGAGGGTCCTGCCGGTGACCCCTGCGGCGAGGTATGCCCCGAGGAATTTCTCCGGGCTGCTGGAGGTGCATTGGATGGTCTTCTCGCTGGTGGCGCAGAGGCGGTCCACCGCGCTGAGCTTTGCCTGCAGCGCCTGTGTTCTTACGGCGTCCTGGGCTGGGAAAAGGTGGTAGACGGTGAGCCGCCTGCCCTGTTTTTCCTCCGGGTTGTAGCTGGTGACGGTGAAGCTTTCGCTTCCCCTGCGGATGTTCGAGCCGAGCTTCTGGGCCTGCTCAAAGGTCAGGACAGGGCTTGTCCCGCCCATCCTCCCAAGCTGGATTTGGGCCACAAGCTGGTTTGTCCCCTTGAGCGCCTTTCCGGTCATTGCAAGGCGGACCGTCGGCTGTGGAGTGATGACCAGGACATCCTTGTTTTTTGTGTGGTTTCCCTGCTGGGGCAGGAAGGGGGCCCTGCCGCTTCTCACTGCATCAAGCAGCAGCTCAACGTTCTGCTGGTAGTAGGGCTTGGGAGGTGTGCGCCTTGGACTGGTATCCATAAAATCTCCTTGTGTCTGGATTTCTTTTGGGGATTGTGGAGCAGGCTGTTCTTGTGGTGGTGTATGCTGTCTTTCAGTAGCCGCCTTCATCCACTCTTGATGTATTTGCTGTGCAGCTTCCGCTATTTCGTAGTTCTCTGGGTTGGTGAATTCTCTGATTGTCTCAAGATTGTTGCTTTTAAGTGCGTCGTAGAATTGATCTGCCTGCCGCTTCGCGTCATGGATGTTAATGGACTCTAGGTCTAGGTATACTTGCCTGAATTTCTTGAACACTTCGTGTCTTTCCCGCTGCTGGCTGTAAAACGGAAAGTCTCTTGTAAGGATATGGTTGACAGAGCCAAATTTGGAGAGTATACTGTCTACAGAGTCTAGGTAGTATGTGTCCGATGAAGTTCGGGCATCCTGGTTACTCACCTCAGCGAGATTGGTTCGCTGTTGGGTGGCCAGGACCTGGATTTTTTCTTTGTTCCCGTAAATCATCTTTCCTTGATCGAGCCAGCGAAGCCAATTCATGTTGTCTTTTGGGAACAAGCCCCTAATATCAGACACATCGTAGCCTCTCTGTCTCTGGTTGAAGCAGACTCCCACTAGGAAGTTCTTTCCATCCTGTTGCAGGTTCACGATGACATTCTGTGACTTGTTCCTGTTCCCGTACTCGAACACTGCCACCGGCTCGTTGATGGCCTTGTCCAGATCCATGAGGTCGGCTGGATTGAAGGGATGATTCTCCTGCTGGGACTTCATCCTCAGCCTATGGGCTGTCAACTCGATGCGACAGCCTTTTGGAAAACCACATTTCTGCAGTATCTCGCCCGGTCTTCCTAGGTTGAACACGTGTCCATCGGGAAGACGGCCTTCAAGGAGGAGTTGGAGTTCTGTGTTAAAATTTGTAGTAGTGCCTTTTTGTTCCTCCTTACTCAAAATCCCGCCAACCAGTATGTGGAAGGCGGGAAGGAATTTAGTTTGGTGTTACAGCCCCATTTCCATGCCTCTGGCACGTTGCTGGAGGTTTCTTGTATTAGCTTCTTTTTCTCTGTCCTGGGCCTTTTCCCACTGTTTGTAGCCGTTGTCCCTGATGGCCGAGGCATATTTCTGGGCGTTGCGGCCAACCTCAAAGATGGCGGTGTGCTGCTTCTCCTCGATGCTCTTCTCCATCATCTGGGTGAACTGCTGCTGGAACTGCTGGACTGTGGCCCTGTCGGTCTCGAACTTGGCCCCGGTGGCGCTGGCTGCCATGTAGGTGCCAAGGAATTTGGCCGGGGTGCCGTCGTGGCAGCCCAACACCTCCTTCGTCCAGGGCTTGGGGGCGTTGGCGTTGGCGTTCTTGTTCAATGCCCCCTGAATTATCTTGCCGTTGCTCACATCCCCCGCCGCAAAGACGTGGTACACCTTTGACTTGGACTGTCCTTCTCCTGCGTCCTTGTCATAGCCTGTCAGGACAAAGCTCTGGGCTCCCTTCTTGATGAAGCACCCCTCGGCCTTCGCCTGCTCCCAGGTCAGCACCGTCTGGGACTTCCTTCCCATCCTGTCCAACTCAATCTGGGCGGTGAGCTGGTTCACCCCCGTCAGGATGTTTCCCGACAGCATGCGGACCGCAGGCCGTGGGGTGATGACAAGCTTGTCCCCATCCTGGGAATAATTGCCGGAGGAAACCATCCTTCCATCCCCGCCCAGAACTGGCTCCTGGGGCAGGAAGGGAACTCTCCCGCCTTTCACCGCCTCCAGCAGGCTCTCCGCCTGCTGCTGGTAGTAGGGCTTTCTCCGTCCCTCCCCGGCGTCCTGGCCATGGCTGTACAGGTTGCCATTTTCCTTCCGGCTTTCCTGATCCTGGTTGTTTGTCTCCTGCTCCAGATAGTCCTCTTCCAGTGCCCTGTCTGAGGCGCCTCCATTTGCCATTTGCTCAAGGTACTGGTCTTCCAGCTGTGCAAATTCATTTGACATATATACTCCTTTCCCTGCTTGGTGTGCGTTGTTGTTTGCTGTTCCCTGTTCAAGGGAAGTGTTGACAGATGTGGTGTTGTGATTTATATTTTCAGTAACCGTTGTTGTAGATGCCCTCAAAGCAGTAGAGGAGGCTCTTGTTTTAAGAGTCTGTATTGTGGGAGCAACGCCCACCGCAACAACGGAATTTCTTTCTAAAGAAAATGTATTTTCTCTATCTACTTTGCCAAGTGTAACAAGATAGTTTCCCAATTTATCCTTATTGAAAACAAGCTTGTTTATTTTTGTCTCATCATTGATGTCATCAAAGACAATTTGGAAATTTTTGAATGCTTTATCGATGACGGCAAAAGTGGCAGTTCTTACAATCTCTGGAATCAACCTGTATTCTTCTGTGTCGAATGCTTGTCCATATCCACCTTTTCTGTCAGGCCGTATGTGGGTGGCATTTTTTTTAAGTATAAAAGCAGTATCTTTTGAAAGACCTAACTTCTCTGCAAGCTGATCGTTTAGGTTGGGTAATCGTATTGAGTTTGGAATATTTTTGTAATCATTTAATATGATTGAATCTACTATATCAGAAAATTCTTCATCACTTATAATCTCAAGTCCATGAACATCTTCTTCTTTCAATACATTGTAAGTTTTTAGTTCTGGAACTTCGTTATATCTATCTTGCTTTTCAAAAAAGGAAACTCCCTCCACTGCTGGAGTGGAGGGCTTCGAGTTTTGGAGGAGACTTGTTACGTTATCTTGATTGTACTCAGATTTTGTGGTGCCCACATAGTATCCTTTCCCTGCTATATTTATATTAACATAAAGTTAGTTTATTGTAAATAGTTTTTTTAGGTGATATAGTAAAGATATGGACACGGTGAATGTTTTTATTCCTCCTGGGCAGCAGCTTTTTTCTTTGTATGCAGAAGGCTCCTTGGTGCAAAAAGAAGGGGATGAAGATGCAGGATATAGCCTTGATTTTGACGCAAGAAAAATGTTGGCAATTTTTTATCATTCTCAAAATCATAGAAGGCTTTATATCACTGTTCCCATAGAAGCAGTACAGGGATGGAGCATTGGAAGTTCTAAATTATACGGAGTTGACTGTCCACGAGCTGTTGTTGCAATGCTGCAAGGCAGGACATTTGATCGATTCAAACGGAGCTTTGACTTGGTGAAAAAATTAAGTGATGATTGTTACTTACTGCCACCCCTGTTCTGGGTGCGATTTGCATATTTAGCTAAGAACGGAAAGAATTCATTGAATAATATAGAAAGGCTTATAAAATTATTTGGAGGAACAAGTGCATTGTGAAATTCATTCTAACCTGGAAAAACATTTTGGTCTGACAGGAATTTGGTTTGCTGTGGGCAAAGCAATTGATGTGCCTTTGGTTCTGGTTTCAGTTTTGGAACAAAAAAACTGGATGTGTTTATCTCAATCAAGCTCACACATTCCTCAGGAAAAGGTCATTGTCGGTTTTACTTACCGGGGAAAGATTTTTCAGTTAGAAGCTCGAATAGGTGATACTGATTGTGGAAATGACATGCTGCAAATCCTTTTTGACCAGAATCTCCCCCAAGAGCTAGAAAAGGAAATTGAAGAATATTTGCGGATAGACTCCAATGCGGAGCGTCGGAGGGGTGTTCGTTATGTTGTTGGATTAAAGGAAAATAGATGGGCTCTGTTTGGATTGAAGTCTCAACGGCAACTCTTGCTTTCTGGCAGAAATATGATTGATGTGGTGATCTCTGATGTATCTTCCCACGGGGCATTGGTAACAGGGGAAATGGTTCCATCTCT
>CAMGSV010000166.1 GCA_946061495.1 uncultured Spirochaetales bacterium
GAGGGTGCGGTTCACGCCACCGACGTGACCAATGCCAGCCGCACCATGCTCTTTGACATCAACCGGCTGGACTGGGACGAAACCCTTCTTTCCGCCCTGGACATTCCTCGTGCCATGCTGCCTCGGGTGCTTTCTTCCAGTGAGATTTACGGCTCCACAAAAATACTCGGTGCCGCCGTTCCCATTGCCGGCATGGCGGGAGACCAGCAGGCGGCTCTCTTTGGTCAGACCTGCTTTGGGCCGGGGGAGGCCAAGAACACCTACGGCACCGGCTGCTTCCTGCTGATGAACACCGGAGACAAGCCCTATCACAGTGAAAATGGCCTCATCACCACCATCGCCGCAGGACTGGAGGGCAGGGTGGAGTATGCGCTGGAGGGCTCGGTCTTTGTGGGAGGGGCGGTCATCCAGTGGCTGCGGGACGAGATGCGGTTTATCGGCAGCAGTCAGGATGCGGAGTACTACGCCAGCAAGGTGGAGGACAACGGCGGGGTGTACCTGGTGCCGGCCTTTACCGGGCTGGGGGCGCCCTACTGGGACATGTACGCCAGGGGAACCATTGTGGGACTTACCCGTGGAACTCGTCGGGAGCATCTTATCCGGGCGGCACAGGAGTCAATCGCCTATCAGGTGGCGGATCTGGTGTCGGCCATGGAATCGGACACGGGCATTCCCCTGGGCCAGCTGAAGGCCGACGGTGGGGCCAGCCGTGACCAGTTTTTGATGCAGTTCCAGGCAGACATCCTGAACCGGGAGGTGTGCCGCCCCGTCATCCGTGAGACCACCGCCCTCGGAGCCGCCTACCTTGCGGGATTGGCCGTGGGGCTGTGGCGGAGCCGGGATGAAATCAAGGGACTGTGGCAGCAGGAGCGGGTTTTCTCCCCCGCCATGGAAGCAGACCGACGGCAGGAGCTGCTGGCAAAGTGGCACAAGGCCGTCTCCCGCAGCCGTGACTGGAGCGACTAGGGAGTTGGGGCTTGACGGGAAGGGAAGATGACTTTAGAATTCCATTGTGACGAGGAGTTGATATGACGTTGAACCTTGAGATACAGAATGCCGACAAGGCTTTGCTGACGGCCATTGAAAGTATTTGCAAATTATCTCCCGTTGCCAAGCTGGTGGTGAGAAAAGAGCTTTCTTGGGAAGAGGAGCTGCTTGCAGAGCAGGAAGAGATTCAAGAGCAACTGGCTATGGGAACGGCGCAGGTTTACAAGGACATGAAAGAATATCGGCAAATTCATGGCTTATAAGATTGTAACTACAAAAAGATTTGACAAGGCATATAAAAAACTTTCAGCCGCTGACCGAGATTTGGTGGATTTTGTTGTTGACCAAATCTCCCAAGGTCAAAAGCTTGACGCAAAATATAAAGACCACCCATTGAAAGGCAATCTCAAGAGCTTTCGGGATTGCCACGTGAAGCCTGATTTGGTTTTGGTTTATAGCATCAACAAAGAATATCTTGTTCTGACAGCCTTCAATCTTGGCAGCCATTCGGAGGTGTTTAAGTAGGCCGTCTCCCGCAGCCGGGACTGGAGCGAGTAGGAGGATTAGTCGGGAGGCAGGGACAGATGCTGCCGGAGCGTGAGGGAGTATGTCTGGTCGGAGGATGACTTCGCCACCACACTGACATCCATGTTGTATATCCTGCCCTTTTCAAGGAATGTGGTCAAGGGAACCTTGAAATGCACCTTGTCATCGTAGTCGAGTCCCCCGTCCATGTCTGTAACAGGACTGGAGTATTGGGCGACAATGAGTCCATAGATGGGGCCATATTCGTTCTTGAATTCCTCCAGCACGACTTGCTGCCGCTTCTCATACTCGATATATCGTTTGTTATATTCCATCCGTTGTTCCTCTGTGGAGCTATGGTACGGATATTGTCTTCCGTCCTCCTCGTAAAGGCGGATGATAGGCGGCTCCAATGCGGCGGTAGCATGGGCTAGCAGTTCTTGGGAGACCTGGTCATTGAGCCTGTTTTGCCAAGCTGAGGATGCTGAATGAAGCCGTGCCAAGCTGACAAAACCTTCCGCCACATCGGGAAGCGAGATGGAGCAGACTATATCCTCAAAATGTACCGTTTCATAGTGTTCATGGAAGTTGCAAAGCATCTTCATATGGAAGGTTACTTCCAGCAGGGGCACCTTGTAATCATCAGTGTAGTTGATGGTGGGCATGGTGATGTAAGTTGACTTACTGCAAGCAGGGCACATCCATTCTTCAGTATTCCCTCCAGCGAACACTACGGCTATAGAAAAGATTGTTGTTAAAATCCAGAGGAGTGCAAGCTTTTTCACCTCAGTCCTCCTCTCGGTTGAATTTCAGAGTGGATGATGGTACGTCCGACAAGTAGTCCCGCTCGCCCCGCTCCACGTTGGTACAGTCACGCATGAAGGATGGCACGTAGGTCTCCTCCTTGCTCTTGGGTGTGGTGGTAGGCTTGGACGACGTAACGGTTATCTTTCCCGCCCCGCAAGCACACATGATAAGCAGGACTACAAGGGACACCAGAGGACTGGCGAAAATGCCGATTAACAGGAACAACCACCAGCGGCGACCTGCTGCTCCAGCTATGACAGCCACCACGATGACTCCGATAATCCATCCCAAGATAATACTATCAAGATATGATTGCAGACGATATGCCCTATAACTATTTTGTAGTGCGTAGAGAAAATGTTCCATAAAATATAACCTCCAAAAATTATTTTCGTGTTACCTTCCCGTCGTACATCACGTTGCCGGTTGCCATTTCAATCAGCTGGATGTGTTCCTCGTAAGAAAGCCCCTTAGCAAAGAAGTCTGTGACAACCAATGTGCTTCCCTCACAACCCATCAATGATTCCTGAACGGTAACCCTCTGGCCATTGATTGTATAATAGGGGGAAAGCTTGTGTGTTATCTTGTATCTGTCCTTTTCATGTTGAATGTCATAGTACATACCGTTGGGATTGTTTGCGGCGTAGAATTGCAAAAGCTGCATCATTGTGGAATATGCCTGGGAGGTGTCTGCAAAGGTAAGCCGTGTCTCCACCCGGTAACTTCCCTGTTCGTAGCTGGCGCTCATGCTCGTGTCCAGCTGGCCGATGTTTGCATAGCTTGTTGAGTTTCCGTAGGCGGAGAGGCTGGACATGATGATTACGCAGATTGTGGATGTTGCAAGCAGGTGTTTCATGGTTCCTCCTGGGATTTGGGGATTTCGTTCAGAACCTCAATCAGTTTTTTACAGCCTGATGCGTTACCATAGACTTGTCATTTGTAGGAACAACGATTTTATGTCTAGCTAGATATGTCCGTGCAATGCCACGCATATTTTTAGGCCGTTGACCGTCTGCCTGATATAGAATTTCCCCATAGGTACATCCGTTGCAGTTTTTATATAGCCTGGCAATGTAACCTTTCTCTCCAAGTACAAACTTTTTTTCCTCGATGATGTGTTTCTCTTTTTCATCTGCTTTCATTTTTCATTCTCCTTTACAATGTGTACTCTGACACCTTTCCTAAAAATAATTGCCATCCCGACTATAGTTACGGCACAACCACATAAAACTACGATCATCCAGAAGTCCATCATTCCAGATCTATCCTCAACCATCATGTATCCACCTACGATCCATAGTATACATCCAACAACAAATAATATACAGCCAAGTATTGTGAGTTTTAATCCCTTCTTCATTTCAGACATCTTTCTCCTATAAATCCCCATGATGCTCCAGCCTGAACCGGGCACATTCAATTGTTGTGGTATCAAAGAATTCTGGATTATCCACAATCAACTGCTCAAAGGTTCTGTTGAGCATATTGTTGTCTCTCAGGATTCTAAATCCTCGCTGGATATTTGCATTTTGAACGAGGGATGATAATGCTTGAATGACCCCTCTACGGACTATCATTTCTCTTGTGGCTGTTGCCGCCCCTGGAATGAACCGCTCGTAGATGGAAATGGTCTCTTCCACAAGTTGTTGGAATTCCTCTTCTGTCATCTTATCCTTCCTCCTCGATATAATTTATTTCTTCTTGCATTTCAAGCGATTCATTCCGTTGCTGCTCAATTTTTTGTAGTTCCTAAAGTCTCTTTTGTTCAATGTGTCTTTCAATGACATTTTTGATGCCTGTTCCAGCTCCCATAAGAACCAGTAGAGTTGAACAAATCGCCATAACATTGATTAATTTTCTATCGCTCATAAAAAAAACCTTGTTAAAGTTTCAGTGTAAAAGGTGTATATCGGTTGATATGTCTATGACAATATTCTCCAGTCTTTCCAGTCGTATGGATGGAATTGTTTTCTTCATCCATACCCTCCTCATCTAAATAAGCCCCTGTTCCGACAAATGTCTCAACACATCAATCACATATCTCGTGTTCCGGCAGTTGTCCCGCAGCTCATGCCGAGTCATGTCACCCGCAAGGTAGGCATCCCAGTTGGTGTACACGTATTCAAAGTCCTGCTGGGGAACACGGACGCTGGTAACTTCTCCTGTCTGGGAATTAGGGGCTGCCACCTCCACGAAATTCTCTCCTATGTCCTGGATGATGATGTCGTCTCCCAAATAACCCCTGTTCACAGTCCAGTTCCTGATAGTCATCCCTGCCTGTAGATTCTCGCTGACTACTTGCCAAATTTCCTTTCCCATCAAAGCCTCCTTTTCCTCCAAACTCCTTCACCCAGAAAATATGATTCATTCAAACTTTTCTGTGTTTCCGTTTATAAAATATCATCTCATTATAAACTAAAACACATATTTTGTAAAATATTATATTTTAAATGGTTTTTAGTTGATAAAAAACTTGTATATTTCCCTGCATGATTTGAGCCATGGGAGTTAGAAAAACCTTTATCCAGAATTTGAAATTCTATCGCAAGCGGGCGGGGCTCACCCAGGAAAAGCTGGCGGAGGCCATCGGCATGAGCACCGCCTACATCGGGGACATGGAGGCCAGGGAGCGGTTTCCCTCGGCAGAGACTATAGACAAGATTGCTGCCGCCCTGGGGATTCATCCCAGCACTCTTTTTGACGACCACGGAAACCCCGCCTCCATCCAGTCCAGCTTCCGGGAGGAGTATGGGCGGACTTTGCAGGAGGAGCTGACCTGCCGGCTGGTGCGTGAGGTGGCGGAGGTTTGCCGCACAATCCGGCTTGAAAATCCCTAGGGGTTCTCCCAGCCCCCTCGTCTTCCCGCAATGACTTGGTGGTGCGGCCCCTACTGGTGGTAATGGATGCAGCACTGGACGATTTCCACAACTTCACCGTCAATCTTGTAGACGATTCGGTTGTAGTCATCGATACGGCGGCTCCAGTAGCCTGAAAGGTTGTCCTTGAGGGGCTCCGGCTTGCCGATTCCCTCGTAACCGCCCCGCTCAATGTCCCTTATGATAGCATTCACCTTTTTTAGAAGCCGTTTGTCTCCTTGGAGTCTTAGGTAGTCCTCCCAAACTTGGTCGTGCCAAATTTTCTTCACATCAAACCTCAATCAGCTCGTGTTCGGCGCAGTTGATGCCTTTCCTCATGTCATCTACCAGTGCTTTGAG
>CAMGSV010000167.1 GCA_946061495.1 uncultured Spirochaetales bacterium
GAATGAGGGCCGCCGTCCGCGTACCCGTTGTTGATGTTGAAAGCGAAGAGGATTGGAGGCGGTGAGGTCACGGCAATATTTTTCCAGGGACTGCATGGTGGCCTCCGGATCCTGGCTGGTAATCCGCTGGTTTCCCCGCACCGCCTTCAGCGCCTCCATGATGGAGTCCTTGGTGATTCCATTTTCCTTCAGCAGCCGGCCGCAGCGACCATCGGATTCGGCAATGGCGATAAAGATATGTTCTGTAGAAAGATACTGGTCCTTGAGGCTGTCCGCAACCTTCCCCGCCTTGGCAAGGATCTTGGCCGCCTCTCCAGACATGGCAATCTGGGCGGCTCCTCTGATGCGAGGATAGCTGTCCAAAAGCTTCTGGGTCTCGTCAACCAGATGGCTCACGGAGCCACCGATGCGCTCAACAAGGGGTGGCACCATTCCATCGTCTTGCTGAAGCAAGGCATACAAAAGGTGCTCGGTTCCCACTTCACTGTGGTCATTCTGCTGTGCAATGACGCTTGCATCCTGCAGGGCATTTTGTGCCTTAACGGTATACTGATCGTAGTTCATACTACAAAAGTAAAAAGGAAATGAAAAAAAAACAAGAAAAAAGAGGAATTTATTTTTAGGAAGGAATGAACGAAAACCTAAGGACATACATGGGGTGGCAATCACTGTTTCTCGCAGCTACTTCGCACCTATCGGCTACACTTCCTCAGCCCCTGAGTCCTACGTACAGCTATGCTTCCTCAGCCCTATCCTGTCCGCCAAACTCACAGCGCACATCATGGAGCGTCGCATGTTCAATGAGCTCCAGATTCCGCTTCTTGATGCGTCGGTACAGCCTGAGTTCACCTGTTCCAGAGGATCCACCCAACACCTGCAGCTCCGACTTTGCATTGCTGGGACAGATGTAGGATCGGATAGCCATTTCCCTGGAGTCACAGAACACGTCAATGTCCAGAAGATATTGTCGGTAAGCTACACTGACCGTCCAGTGGAGCTTGTTGTCCATGGCCACACAACCAAAATTAGGATTGTTCTTCACCCGTGGACGAGCCAGCTTAATGTCTCCAATCTCGGAATAGAGCGCGAAGGAATTGTTGTAGATCCCCTGCACTACAAAGGAGGCCTTCACCAGTGGCTTTCCGGTGATGCTGCTGCTTAGATGGGAGCAGGACAGATGGAAGAAGGGATAGGGATAGTCCTTGCCCCACAGCTTGTCCACAAAGCCAAAAGAAGAACCGGGAACCACCTCATACGTCTCGGAGCAGAACCTCATCTCACCAGAGAACATGGCTCGTACGGCGGGACTTCCCCAGTACATGTCCTTCTGCATCCTTCCGGGGAAGAAGTGGCACAGACGCTCCACCTTCAGCCGCCAAGAGGCATTTTTTCCGTCCTCACGCATGGTTCCCGACAGATCATCCCCCCCAAGATGGAAGATTCCCTCGGCAATGTCCATGGACTTGGAGTTCAGCGTGAAGCTACTGGAGGGAAGGAATTTCTGAACCACCTCCTCTCCAAAACCATATTTCCCTACCCGCAGGGACACATAGGAATGCAGGCTCGGTTCCTCCTGGGGAAGGAAGAGCTGACTTTCGTCCTTGAATTCAGGAATGGCGTGGAGGTCGGACCAGACGACCTCATCGGGGGAGAGACTAGGGTTGATGATGTACAATTCAATGAAGAAAGAAGCCTTTTCGCCAGTATCCCTGTTCTGAGCGTTGAACACATACCGCCATCGGACAAAACCAGATCTTTTTATTGAGTTGCGTAATGGACTTAATTCCAATTTATAACTTGCGTGCAAAGCCGACATATCCCCAAATCCCTCATCGCTCTTACAAATAGGTATTCAGTAAACTATCGGCAGCTTGCACCCACAAGTTTAATCAATCGCTACAATATCTTGTCAAGGGATGCCGAGACATCGGCCTTTTCCAGAGGAAAGTTCTCGTCCAGGAATTCAAAGCAGTCCATAGCGGCTTTTTGAATATGCTCGAACCAAATGGTATACAGCTCATTCTCGATGGCACTAGGATAGGGGGCACCCTGCACATCGGACACCAGCTTCCTCATCATGCCGACGCATTCCCGCAGTTTGGAATCCATAACCACTCCTTACCGTGTATTTTCATTCATTATATTGATTTGAAGAACTGTACTCCAGTCCTGCAAATCATCATCCTTGATTTCCTTCCCGTTGAGCACCACTGCCTGGCGGTACTGTGCATCGTAGGATTCCAGAAGATGCCGAGCGGTCTGACGAACCCCTGCCGGCCGTGCATTCAGCAGCAGCTCAAGCTTTTTCTGCTTGATCTCCTGACTGTAGCCATACAGATACCGCAGGAAGGCTACACTGCCCCGTCCCGAAGGACTTTTGGGCTGCACCTCCTTGCTGTAGCAGCCCGTAATCACCCGCTCCAGGTCAGCCTCATCCATAGGCTCCTGACTTGCCTGCTCCAACACCTGACGGAACACCTGCAGGGAGCGCAGGGGCTTGGGGTCACGATAGGTGGCAAAGGAGAAGACCCGCTCCGAGGTGTCAGGCCAGGCAAAGGCTCCGTAGGCACCACCCACCGTGCGAATCTGCTCCCACAAGGCATTGTTGGTAAGCCAGTGGGACAGGATTCCCTCGTACACGTAGCTGTCCTGGTCATAGCCCTTGCCCTCACAGGTGGCGGCGGCAAAGCCCACCTGAAAATCCCCTGGCAACAGCTCCAGCACTGAGGTTTTCTGCTGGCTGAAGGGAGTGTCGCTGCTGCCATTCCCTCCCTTCAGCCACTGGCCCTCCAGCTCCGTCAGGGCGATAAAGGCATCACGATTGTCCTTCTGGCGGGGCCTTGGGGAAACAAGACCACAGTCCCTAATGACCTGCTCCAGCAGGGGCACCGCCACCGCCAGGCTCTCCTGGTCTGCCGTGATGTGGGCCACGGCACCGGAGTGACGAATCCTGGTGAAAAGGGCGGACAGCTGCCGTCCCAGCTCCTCCATATCACCATCCACCAACCTCTTGATGGTGGCCAGCTGGGTCAAACCGTTCCACAGTTCGTCCACCGCCTTGTTCCTGCTGAAGGAACAGGCGCAGCGGGAGCCGGCATAATCATGGCCGCTGGGGGCCAGGGATGCCACAAAGTCGTTGCGGTACTCCTTGATGAGGTTGGAAAGCCGCTCCTTGTCAGAGAAGTTCACCGTCATGAGGTTTTCCTTCATCAGGGTGAGGGCAGTCTGGGACTGCTCGCAGAGCATCCGTGCCTTGAAGAAGAACCAGTCACGTCCCAGCACCACGTCCTCCACCAGCTGCCCCTGCTGATTCCGCATCTGGCAGCCAGGGAATTCGTTCATCATGGCAGAGGTGAACAGGCTGGCTCCCATGCCGCCTGACTCCAAGGCGCTGCGACGGGAAGCCTCCACCCAGCTGGTGTCTCCAAAGCCCACGTTGGAAAGAGTGCCGGCCAGGAAGGGCAGCAGAAGATAGTCCTCCGGCTCCAGCAGATCCACAGGGAAGCCCAGGGTCACATACACCACCCCGTTGGTGGCCTCCCGGCTCACAAAGACCGGCACGCCGTTGGGCCCTTCCTGCCGTTCCAGCTGGATGTTGTCCACATCGGTGGAAAGCTCCTTGGGAGAGATATGGGGCAGAAGGGAAGCGTCCTCGTTTTCCGAGGCCTGCTGCTGGAAGGCCACCAGCTTCTGATGGCGCCCACGAATCTCTTCTATTGAAGTACCTTCCATCAGCCGCTGGACAAGCTCCTGCTCCTGGCGCTGCACCTGGGCGGCAAAGTCCTGGTGGGGATAGACGGTGACACGGGAGCGATGGGTGTTCTCCAGCAGGAGCCGGGAGATGAGTCCCTCCACATAGCCCTTCTCCGTGGCAATCCGCTCCTTGATTCTGGCAAAGGCGGTGCGGTTGGAGATGGTGTGGAAGGGTGCATGGCCATAGAGCCAGCCACGGAGGCAGCGGCGCATCAGGATGAGGGAAAAGGGCCCGTTGACCCGACGCACCTCCCGCTGGGAAAAGTCAACGGAAAGGACGGCGGCATCGATGTCCTCCTGGCGGACCCCCTCCCGCACCATTTTTTCCAGCACGGAGCGAATCAGCCCCTCCACCTCCGCCGCCTTGTCACGATGGCAGCCACGGAGTCCCGCAGTCAGCAGCACCCAGTGCATCTCGCTGTCGATTCCGCAGTTGGGGGCCAGATCCTCACCCAAGCCCGACTCCAGCAGGGCATGGGACAGGGGGGAGCCGTCATGGCCCATGAGGATTTCTGCCAGCAGCACCGTCTCCATGTACCGCTCCGCCGAGGAGGAGTCCCCCATGAACCAGGTGGCGGTGACGATGGAGCCAGATTCCTCGGCAGTCCCCGGCCCCGGCTTTTCCATCACCACGGGCTCTCGGAAGGGTACGGGCGGCTCCTCCAGGGGGAGCAAGCTCCGCACCGGGGGAACAGGATGGCTGGCAGAGGAAGGCTCGCCCCTCAGAGCCGCCAGCTCCTCCACTGTCTTGTCATAGCAGTCCAGGAAGCGCTGGCAGATGAAGTCAATCTGCTGCCGGGTGGGAATGTTTCCCGCCAGAAAAAGGCGGCAGTTTCCGGGATTGTAGTGGTCGCGGTGGAATTGCAGGAAGTCCTGGTAGGACAGCAGGGGAATCTCGCTGGGATCGCCGCCGGAATCCAGGTCGTAGATGGTGTCGGGAAGGACGCTCCGCACCGCCCAGTCCCCCGCCACGTTCTCGAAGCTGGAATAGTTTCCCTTCATCTCGTTGTACACCACCCCCTGGATGGTGGGCTTGCCCTCAGCGTCAAGCTCCAGCCGGTGGCCCTCCTGGCTGAAGGTCCATTCCTCCAGCAGGGGAAAGAACACGGCGTCACCGTAGACAGCCATCAGGTTGAAGTAGTCCACCCGGGAGATGGAGGCGGCAGGATACACCGTCTTGTCGGAAAAGGTCATGGCGTTGAGGAAGGTTTTGACGCTCTGGTTTGCCAACCGGATGAAGGGGTCCTTCAAAGGATAGTTCTTTGAACCACAAAGAACTGAATGCTCAAGGATATGGGCCACACCGGTGGAGTTCTGGGGCGGCGTCTTGAAGGCGAAGGCGAAGAGGTTCTCCTCGTCGTCATTCAAAATATGGAAGATTTCCATACCCGTCTTCTGATGCCGCAGCCAAATCCCCTGGGCCGAAAGCTCTGGCAGGGGCTCCACCTGCAAAACCACAAAATTCCTATACACCTCACCCTGCTGCAGGGCCTTTTCTGTTGAATCCATCTTTTATTTATAGTCCATGTTCAGCATTTTTTCAAGGAGGCAAAAGCCCCCTTCATGGAATAGTATCTCGTCCAGCCCTTCCAAAAAGTTTCACAGCAGTTTTACCAGTGAAACCTTTTGTTTCACAGTTCAAAACCTTTTGTTTCACAG
>CAMGSV010000168.1 GCA_946061495.1 uncultured Spirochaetales bacterium
AGGTTCCAGTGCCACGTATGCTGAACCATTATAATATCCATGAACACTATGCATAAATCCTCCTAATCCTTTGAATTACTTCATTGAATCTTGCAGAAATTATACATCTTTTCTCCCCACCCCGCAAGCCAGCCCATCATTGAAGAATCAGCCCTTTGGTTTTGGGGAAAAGGCATACAGAAAAAGTATCAGTCTCATGAAAGTCTATTCATCCTTTCTGTCATCAACGACATAAAAGATGATTTTTCGCTTTCACAGATGAAAGAGTCTGCTACGACTGTCAAAAGTTTTTCTTTCAAAGAAAGAAGTTTATTTATCATTTTATAAGCAGCATTTTCTGGAATTTTACAGCTTTGCGCAAATGTCAAAAAATCAGCCTTCCTGATATTTGCCCTCTTGCCGTTCATTGTCAATGCAAATTCCTCTGTATCTTCTGGCATCACAATGGTAACGGGAAGTAAGTCATAAGCCGGAGACAGTACAAAATTTCTTGATTTGGGTTCAGCTTCGATTAAGGAAAAATTCTTTAAATGCATGTCGGAATTCCCGGTAACAAAACAGAAAAGTAATCGATAGAAAAGTTCTGCACTATCCAATCCAATATTAGAAGAGTATTGCGAAATAATTTTGGCACAGCGTTCATAAGACGATTTATATTTTTCCTCTGTCAATCGCCCTGATAACTGGCAAAAATCCTCCATTGCAAACAGCTCAGTCCCAGATTTTGAAGAAAGCCTGTCTATTCGCTTTGTAATATATGCAAATCCATCCTGTAGTTTTACAAGGGCATTCGGCACCGTTTTTATTCCTGCAACCTTTGCAAGCATCATTACAAGCCGCTCCATTTCAGGAAGATGCATAAACTCTTCCACTTGCGGCTTTAGGATGTAGCCTGCTGGATACCCCACAATAGCAAGCCTCGTTTCTTTTTCTTTTGACAGATGTAAAGAAAGCTTCTTCTGGACTCCAGCAATCGTAAAGCCTTTTGAAACAGTCTCTGAGACAAGGAGCTCCAACTGCTCATTTGAAATTAAAATTTCAGGAAATTGATTTGTTCCAAAAAAGGACTTTACGCATTTTTTATGCCATTGATTCTGTATTTCAGAGGAGTCCTCGGAGAGTATTTCTTTTCCACAACAAAGGCACATTGTCTTCATTATCTTGTAGTCCCGACAGAAACATCTCCGATTGTATCCTTGCAAGCTACAAGCAAAATTCCAAATCTATCCCGGCTGTCTATTTTCCAGTTTCTAGAAACAACATTCAAAAGCCAGCCCTCAGGAATGAGACCGTCAAAAAAAGAAAAGAGCGTCTTGCTTTCAAAGGGTTCTTTTTGTAGAGGAAGCGTTAAGCTTACCGCCAATGGATTTTCAATGGAAAGATAGTCCTTGTCATATTCAAATTTGTATCCAGAATCTGTTTCGCTTACCACTCCTGCAAATATATTTTGAACAAAAACAAATCCCTGTCTATATGCGGAAGGCATTATTCAACACCTCCGCCTTGCAACGAAGATTTTTTAATAACTCCCAAGCAGCTTCCAAACATGGAAAGCGCCTGATTTACCTTGTCCATTCTACAGCTTTCTTTGCCCTGCTCAAGCTCACGGATAAAACGAAGACCAAGACCACTTCTAATTGCAAATTCTTCCTGTGTGAGCCCTGCATGCTTGCGTTCTCTTTTGATGAACTCAGCGATTGTATCATTCATACAACTATTTTACACCCGATTGGGTATAAAATCAAGGCTTGCAACCACAACTACACCCGATTGGGTATAAAATTTACAACACGTACAATTCAGAGTATTCTAGGTAAAGTGATTTTATGAATCGTATTAAGCCTGTGTTTGTCATGGTTTTATCAAATCGCAAATTTTCTGAAAACTTTGAACTGCCCCATCCGCCAAGGCAGACCTCTCCCAGTGGCACCCTCCCCTACGGACTGGGAACCCCGAAAAAAGTATGTTCACCGCCAACGTCCATGGACCAAACGTCCCTCGTGGACCTACTCCGCAAGCCGCCACAAGGGCGGACCGGCCACGGTTGCTTGTCATACACACCGAATCAGGCCCTGCTCAGACCCAGCCCTCCAGCGGCTCCGCCTCCTCGTACAGCAGGTCGAAATTCTTGCCCTCTGGGCTCAAGCTGGTAGCCACCGTAATCCGGTGCTTCTTCTTGTTCACCTTGTACACATTGTTCTCAAGCCCCATCATGGGGCCGGACACCGCCCGCATTCGCCTCCCCGGCAGGAAGGCCACCCGGGAAACATCGAAGTACTCGCCGTGGCTCATGAAAAGCCTCAGCTCCTCCAGGGCGTCTCCCTCAATGGCCTGGGGACGCTCGTTGGTGGGCAGGAGGCTGTAGAACTCATGGATTCCGTTGATGACGGAAAAAACATCCCTGGACAGCCGCTCCACCTGCAGGAACAGGTAGCCGGGGAACACCGGCGCATCCACATACTCCCCCCCCCTGCGGCAGAACTTCCGCTGGAAGAAGTACAGTCGGGCCTTTATTCCATGGGCAGCGAGCGTTTCCTCCGCACGTTCCTTGAACTGAGCCTCGCATCCATTTCTCACCATCAGACAGTACAACTCCACAGCTGAACTTCCTCCCAAAAAAAGCCATACAACCAGCCGCCAACTGAGGCGGGGGAATGTCTTGCAAAAAAGCCTATCACTCATTCAAAATGAGTGATAGGCTTATAATATCACTCATTTTAACCTTGTGTCAATAGAGTGATTTCTCATTTATAGTGAGTGTCATGGATTCGTATCAGCAATGTTTTATAGAAAATCTAAAATTGTACCGTAAGCAGGCTGGTCTTTCCCAGGCAAAGCTGGCAGAGCTCTGTGATGTATCCAATGGCACAATAGGCAACATCGAATGCGGAGTCACCAAGCCTTCCTTTGACCTGCTGATTCTCATGGCACAATCCCTCCAGGTCCAGCCAGAACAACTTTTTCACCTTCAAAAAGACCAGCAGGAGCCAAGGTGCCAGCAGCAGCGGTTCACCGACAGCCAAATCAAGACCATTCAGGACACCCTTACCCATGCCATACAGGATGCACTGGACAAGATGAGGCAATAAAATCTACAACAAACGTATTTTGATTCTTGTTGAATAAAAAAAAGCCACTGCCAGCACGTCGCTGACAATGGCTTTCATTATGCAAACTGGTGCGTCCTAGTTCTTCTTCCCAAACAGCCGCAGCAGGGACAGGAAGATGTTGATGAAGTCCAAGTAGAGCTCCAGGGCCATCACCACGGATGCCTTGGCGAAGATGTCGCTGCCGTCGGATCGCTCCGCAATGGCGAACGCCTTCTGGGTGTCGTAGGCGGTGAGGCCCACGAAGATGCCCACCGTCAGCAGCGAGAGGAGCCAGTCCAGACCGCTGGAACGAAGGAAGATGTTCACCAGGCTGGCAATCACCACACCGATAAGGGCCATCACCAGGTAGCGTCCCACGGAACGCAGGTCCGACTTGGTGACACGACCATAGATGCTCATACCAGCGAACATTCCTGCCGAAATCAAGAAGACGCTGAAGATGGAGGTGGCCGTATACACGATGAAGATGGAGGCCATGGTCACCCCATTGAGGACCGCATACAGGATGAACACCAGGCCGGCAGCGGAGGCGCTCATGGCATGGACCCGGGCAGTAAAGAAGAAGACCAGCGCCAGCTCCGCAATGACCAGTCCGTAGAACACCATCCGGTTGCCAAATATGAACTGCAGGGCGGCAGGACTTGTGGCCACGCCAAAGGCAGTCAGGCCGCTCAATGCCAAGGCCAGGGTCATCCAGGTGTAGACCCCGGACATAAACTTCTTGCGAGCCGCATCACTGGTTCGCACAATCATTGAATCATTCATCATTCCCTCCGAAAAAAGAATTTCGCTTTAAAAAAAGATACCATGGCTAGGATCCGCCGTCAACAGGGAACCCCAGTCGCCGCTCCCTAGAATTTCACGATGTAGTTCTTCTTCTTGCCCCGCCGCAGCACGATGACCTCTCCTTCGATGGCAAGGCTCCTGGTAACCGGAAGGCTCTCCTCCGTCACCTTGTCCCCGTTGAGGGTGATGGAGCCAGCGGCAAGGAATTCCCTGGCCTCCCGGCGGCTGGAGCAAATCTTGTTGTTCACCAGCAGGTCAATCAGAGGGACACCCTCCTCAGCCAGCTCCACCGTGGGCACGTCCTTGAATCCCACCTTGATGTCCGCCAGGCTCAGCTCCTTCACATTGCCGGAGAAGAGGGCCTGACTGATGTCCACCGCCTTCTGGAATTCCGCCTCGCCGTGGAGATCCGTGATGATTTCCCGGGCCAGGGCCTTGTGGGCTTCCCGCAGCTGGGGATTGGCGGCGTTCTTGACCTCCAAGTCCTCAATCTCCTCCTTTGACAGGAAGGTGAAGATCCGCAGGTAGGAGCCCACCATGGAGTCGTCCACATTGATGAGGTACTGGTACAGCTCGTAGCTGGAGGTCTTGTTCAGGTCAAGCCACAGGGCATTTCCCGCAGACTTGCCGAACTTGTTGCCGTACTTGTCCAGCACCAGGGGCATGGTGAAGCCGTAGGCCTCCTTCCCCTCCAGCTTGCGGATCAGCTCCAAGCCGGTGGTGATGTTTCCCCACTGGTCGGCTCCCTCCGCCTGCAGGACGCAGTTCTTGGTTCGGAACAGGTGGAGGAAGTCGTAGCCCTGGATCAGGGTGTAGGAGAATTCGGCGAAGGTGATGCCCGTCTCCAGACGGCGGTTGATGATGTCCTTGGCCAGCATGTAGCTCACATTGATATACTTTCCCACATCCCGCAGGAAGTCCAGGAAGCTGAAGTCCTTCATCCAGTCGTAGTTGTTGACGATTTCCGCCTTGCCCTCAAAAATCCTAGAGACCTGGGCCTTGATTCCCTCGATGTTCCTTTCGATGGTCTCCTTGGCAATCAGCTCCCGCTCGGCAGTGGGCCGGGGATCCCCGATGAGTCCAGTGGCGCCACCCACCAGCAGGATGGGATGGTGCCCCGCCTTGGCCAGACGCTTGGCTGTAATCAGACTGGAATAATGCCCCAAGTGAAGGCTGTCTGCCGTGGGATCCGTTCCCCAGTAAAAGGAAATGTTTCCGCCATTGATCTTATCCTTAATATCCTCGCCAGCCACATCCTTGATGAGGCCACGCCACTCCAACTCTTCGTACAAGGTCATATTCACTCCACCAGTCCCGCTGCGCAGGCACTATAAAATATACTCTTTTCTACCATTTTTTTCACCTTTTGTCATTATGACGCATCACAAAAGCACGGCGGGCTGGGAAAAAGCCGACGGTGGGCTCCTGGCTTCCCCTCCCCCTTTTACTATTAGTTTACATCT
>CAMGSV010000169.1 GCA_946061495.1 uncultured Spirochaetales bacterium
ATATAATACAACATATTACATAAAAGACAAGCAAAGAACAGAAGAAGCTTGGTTCCGTCCTGTATCCAGATTCGGTCAATTTCCCCATCAATCCTTGTTTTTGCCGGAACCACCGCCTACCCTTTATAAGGTGGAAGGAAACGGAAAAGCATCCGTCAGTGACACCCTGAATCACAGGGAAAAATCACCTCACTCCAATTCAGGATGGTACAAGCCACTGCTCAAACTGCTGACTGCCCTTTCCTTCCTGTTCTTTGGATACGCAATCAGGCCAGCCTTTCCCGCCACCATCAACGACACCCAGCTCATCCGCCAGGACCACTGGGTCTACGATGCCATGGCCAAGCTCACCATGGAGGCCGCCATCGTCAACTTTACGGAGCGGAGCCCCCTCACCGTGGGCGAGCTGAAATTCTACCTGGAAGAAATCGCCGGCTACCAGCTTTCCCCAGCGGGAGAAGCCTTGTACCAGCAGGTCCACAACTTTCTGTACACCAGCGATAACTGGTTCCAGGGCCTCCTGGCGGAGAAAACCGGCTTTTCTGACAGGGCCCTCGCCTTTTCCGCCGACTTGGTGCTCAATCCAGAGCTGTACTACAAGAGCAATCCAGACATCAACTGGAGCCACACCTACTACTTTGTGGACAACCTTCTCACTGTTCCGGTGCGGCTCGGCATTTCCAATTATCTTTCCTTTGGGGCCGACATATTCCTGGGGATGAACTATGCAGGGGCACAGCAAAACCACAATCTGAGCAACATTCCCATTCCAGATGCGGGCACCAGCACCCATGAATTCACCTGGCCCAGGTTCACCTACGGAGCGGCAGGAGCCACCTTCACCACCTGGGGAGTGAACGCCCTGGTGGGCAAGGAGGGCATGGCCATTGGACGGACTGAAACTGGCAGCATCCTGTACAACTCCACCTTCGAGACGGACTCCTTCATCCAGCTCAACGCCTTCACCCGCAACTTCAAGTACAGCCTGGATACAGTGCAGGTGAGCAAGGACAAGTACCTGTACCTCCATCACTTTGACGTGCGGCTGTTCAAGAAGCTTCGGGTTGGGATGCTGGAGGGAAGCTTGGTTGACGGCCCCTTTGAGCTGCGATTCCTGAATCCATTCATGATCATGCACTCCTTTGCAGGCTGGACCCAATACAATACTCCTGCCGAAAATGAAATCTACGGCGAGGGCCACTTCTGCGCCATCATGGCCTTTACCCTCGACTTCACCCCAATAAAAAATCTTCGGATTTATGGAATCTACAACCAGATTGAAATGCAGACTGCCGGGGAAAAGGAAAGCTTGATTGGCCAGTCCTACCCAGACAGCATCGGCGGACAGCTGGGAGTGGAATTCATCGTCCCGGACCGCCACAAGGGCTACTGGACAGTGGTTGCAGAGGGAGTCTACACCTCTCCCTTCCTGTACATCAAGCAGAGTCCCGACTGGTCCTTGGTGCGGGCCCGCAATGACGAGCTGAACAGCAGCAGGAATCCCATCTACTCATGGATGGGCAGCCCTTTCGGCCCAGATACCATTGCAGGCTACCTGGGGGTGACCTACCGGCAGCCCGGCAGGTGGGGACTTGGCTTGAGCTACCTTTTTGCCGCCCAAGGAACGAACGACACCTCCCTTTTCGACAAAAAGAAAAAGACAGTGACTTTGGATGACGGTACAACAGGCGAATGGTACGACTATTATCCCAGAGTACAAATCAATACCGGTACCGCCACGGAGGAAGAGGCCGCCGCCAGAGCCCGCTACATGGGACTCACCGGCACGGTGGAGTACCGCAACCAGCTGACCCTTTCCGGCAGCTACCACATCCTGGAAAACCTAAAAGTCAGCGGGAAGTGTGTCTACACATTCACCTTCAACAGCAGGAACGTGCCTGACAATTTCCAGCAGGGAGTGGAGCTGGCCCTAGCTATCACCTACAACCTGAACCCCAGCCGCTTCTGGAGGTGAAAGCCGTGTCTTGAACCTCCTGCCCAGTCCTAGCGAAAGCTGTCATTCTATGGTACACTTATGAACAGGAGGTTTCTATGAGCATTGCCTTGCTGGAGCAAAAGATGCAGACATTGCCAGAACAATATCTGGAAAAAATAGCCCACTACATAGATTTCCTTGTCTATGAAGCCCAAAGGGAACGGAATGTCTTGCAGGCATTCAATGAGACCTGTCAGCACGCCCAACAGTGGGCAACGGACGTTGGGTTTACAGAAGATGACCTATCCCAGATCATACAGGAAAGCCGAGGGGAGAAATCCTTGCCTTGAAAATTGTTCTCGATACGAACGTAGTCATATCAGCGTTGTTTTTTGGCGGAAAAACCCAAGACCTCCTTCAGCTCGTTATCGGTAAAACCTTAGATGCCTACGCCTCCCCTTCCATCATTGAAGAATATACCGAGGTCATGGAGCGCATTGCAAAGAAATATCCCCGAAAAAAAGGAAATTTTTCCCTTCAATGCATTCTGCCAAGCTTCCAACTTGTATATCCTGCTCAGCACCTCACAGTATGCCGGGATTCAGATGACAATAAATTCATTGAATGTGCCATAGAAGCGGGCTGCCAATATATCATCAGCGGGGATGACGACCTGTTATCATTGAGGCAGATTGGCTCCACAGAAGTTGTCACCGTTTCAGATTTTTTCTTCCGGCTCAACGACACGCCGCCTACAACCTGAACCCCAGCCGCTTCTGGAGGTGAAAACCTTGACAGTTCATATTCTCTTGATTATATTGTAGGTGTTGATTTGGGAGTCCTCCCAAGTTGAATCAAACGTCTTCAGGGCAGGATGAAAGTTCCTACCGGTGGTACAGCCCACGAGCCGCAAGGCATGATTCGGTGCAACTCCGAAGCCGACAGTTACAGTCTGGATGAAAGAAGGTGGATATGAATACACAAGATGCAGAATACATGAGGCTGGCCATCAGCCTTGCCCGCAAGGGAATAGGACGGGTGAACCCCAATCCCCTGGTGGGAGCCGTCATCGTGAAGGACGGTGCCATCATCGGCCAGGGCTACCACCAACAGTACGGCGGACTCCATGCGGAGCGCAACGCCCTGGCCAGCTGCACCACCGCTCCCCAGGGAGCCACCATCTACGTCACCCTGGAGCCCTGCTGTCACCACGGAAAGAATCCCCCCTGCACCGAAGCCCTCATCCAGGCAGGCATCAGCCGAGTGGTGGTGGGCTCCTCCGATCCCAACCCCCTGGTGGCAGGCAAGGGCATCGCCCAGCTGCGGGCCGCCGGCATCCAGGTTGACGAAGGTGTCCTGCAGGCTGAATGCGATGCCATCAACGCCATTTTCTTCCATTACATCACCACCGGGCGGCCCTACGTTGCTCTGAAATACGCCATGAGCGCCGACGGAAAGATTGCCTGCCACAACGGCGCCTCCCGCTGGATTACCGGGGAGCAGGCCCGCCGTCATGCCCACCAGCTGCGGAACCAGTACGCCGCCATCATGGTGGGAGTGGGCACTGCCCTTGCCGACGATCCGGAGCTTACCTGCCGGCTCCACGGTGGCACCAATCCCCTTCGGATTGTCTGCGACAGCCAGCTGCGCACGCCCCTGTCCTCCAAGCTGGTGACCACCGCCGCCCAGGTTCCCACCGTCATCGCCACCTGTAGCCAAGATGTCAGCCGCCACCAGTCCTATCTTGATGCCGGTTGCCAGGTGTGGTTCCTACCAGAAAAAAATGGGCGGGTGAGTTTGGAAGCCCTGCTGGTTCGGCTTGGTGAACAGAAGATTGACAGCCTGCTGGTGGAGGGTGGCGGTCAGCTGAACTGGTCACTGCTGGAGGCGGGGCTGGTGCAGAAGGTGTACCGGTACATCGCCCCGAAAATTCTCGGCGGCACCGCCAAGTCCCCGGTGGAAGGCCACGGCGTGGACAACCCCCAGCAGGCATTCATGCTGGCACCGGGAAGGGTCTTTCGGCTGGGGGACGACCTACTCATCGAAAGCGAGATTGACAGGAGAGGAACGTCATGTTCACAGGAATAGTTGAGGAAATCGGCACCCTGAAGGCTGTCCAGAAGGGGCGTCATTCCGCAGTTCTACGTATTCAAGCCAGGAAAATACTTGAAGATGTCCACATTGGAGACAGCATCGCCGTCAACGGCATCTGCCTCACGGTGACGGAATTCTCCCAAACTGAATTCGCCGCCGACGTGATGCACGAAACCCTGAACCGCACCAACCTGGGGCAGCTCCAGCAGGGCAGCCCCGTGAATCTGGAGCGTGCCATGGCGGCCAACGGACGTTTCGGCGGCCACATCGTCTCCGGCCACGTGGACGGCGTAGGCACCATCGCCACCATCACTCGTGACGACAACGCCATCTGGTACACCATTTCCACCGCCCCGGAAATCCTCCGCTACATCGTGGAAAAGGGTTCCATCACTATCGATGGCACCAGCCTCACGGTGGCCAGGGTGGACAGCACCAGCTTTGCCATCTCCGCCATTCCCCACACGGTGGCCGTCACCATTTTGGGGCGGAAAAAGGTGGGGGACCAGGTGAATCTGGAAAACGACATCATCGGGAAGTACGTGGAAAAGCTCATGCAGGGAGGCAGTCAGTCCAGTGGGACTGTCGAACCGAAAAAAGGCGGCATCACCATGGATTTCTTGGCCGCCAACGGCTTCTAGCCAGGGAGCAAGGATTCAGTCCGGCGAAAGCCGGTGGAACATAGATTTTGTCGGGGCGGAAGGAATCCCGACCACAGGATACAAGGAGAGCAGCAATGTCTGATTTCAATACCATTGAGGAGGCTCTGGAGGATCTTCGCCAGGGCAAGATGATTCTGGTGACGGACGATCCCGACCGGGAAAACGAGGGGGACTTCATCTGTGCCGCCCAGTTCGCCACCACCGAGATGATAAACTTTATGGCTGTCCATGGACGAGGCCTCATCTGTATGCCCATGTCCGGCGACTACATCCAGAAGCTCCGCCTTCCCCAGATGGTGAGCTACAACACCGACAACCACGAGACAGCCTTCACCGTCTCCATCGACCACGTGGACACCACCACCGGCATCTCTGCCCAGGAGCGCTCCTTCACCGCCATGAAGTGTGTGGATGACGACGCCAAACCCGACGACTTCCGCCGTCCCGGCCACATGTTCCCCCTGGCCGCAAAGAAAAACGGCGTGTTGGTTCGTCCCGGCCACACCGAGGCCACCGTGGATCTGATGCGGCTGGCGGGACTGAAGGAGTGCGGCCTGTGCTGCGAGATCATGAAGGATGACGGCTCCATGATGCGGACCCCTGAGCTGAAGGAGCTGGCAAAGAAGCACAACCTGAAATTCATCACCATCAAGGATCTGCA
>CAMGSV010000170.1 GCA_946061495.1 uncultured Spirochaetales bacterium
TTCGGGCAACTTCCTCAACGTTGTTGAGATTCTCAACGACTGCGATCAGGACACCATCCTTGGTTCAGTATTATTCCGAGCAGGTAGGTAGCGATAACCTACAGAACGCATACTTTGATATTTTCAATACAGCGTTTACTGGTGCCGTTTTGAATGAGGCTTTTACCCAGGCAGTAGATGCAACCGGATACATTGTACCTACCAGCCTTGTGGACAGAAATATGCTTCCGTATTTTTATGATGAGAATGGAGTTTATTCCAAGAAGATTTTCAATGAGACAGCTGAAAGCACAAAAATTGAGCTACGCAAATCCATTGAGAATAGTCTGGCGTATCAGCGCTACACCGATGATGTATTTGGTTCTTCCAATGATTTGCTCGGCGAGTACCGTATGTATGGCTTGAAGACTCCCTCTGCAGAGGAGCCTTTCATTCAGTCTATGGGTGAGAACCAGCGTACATTCCAGGTTGTTTCATTTGATATGAACAACTATCCTGCAGAACAAGCAGCTGTATGGGGAAAAGACAATGCGGATCTCTTTACGCAGTATAATCTTTCTGTCATTACTTTGGCTGACAAGACAGCCGCCGACAATCTTTTGAAGCAGCTGCAGAGCAACGAGATTCTTTTTGAGGATGCGGTGACAGAGCTGTCTCGCAATTACTACAGCGGAACCGACGGCAAGTTGACCAACGCCTATCGATACCAGATCAACAACATTGTTACAGCGGAAGCCGATGTGGCTGCCATCACTGCCTTGGGGCAGGGAGAGTTGAGCGGAGTGATTGCCACTTCAAACGGATATTCTATTTTCCGGGGAGACGGTGAGGCAGTTGCAGCAGACTTTGAGGACACAGTGGTGCTGGACACTGTACAAAGCTACATGAAGTCATACGAGACCGGAATCATCGAGACCTACTACCTTGATCTGGCACAGGATTTCTGGAACCTGGCCAACACGGCAGGCATGGCCGAGGCTTCTAGGCAGTTTGACGTTACGCCCGCCGCCGTTGGTCCCTTCCCTTTGAACTATGGCAACTCTCCCCTCTTTGACTCGTTCTCCTCTTCTAACGTGGCATTGACAGGAGCAGCTTCCAACGAGAACTTCATGAAGACAGCCTTTTCCATGCAGGTTGGAGAGCTTTCCAGTCCCATGGTTTTGAACAACGCTGTTGTGCTACTGATGCTGACAGAGGAAACAACTGTTCCCGCTGAAGAAAACGCCGGACTCTTTGCAAGCTATGTGAATCAGTTTGATCAGTCTGCCGTTCAGAATGCAGTGATGACCAGTGACAAGCTCCAGAACGACTTCCTGACGGTATTCTTCCAGTATTTCATGAATTTTGAATGAGATGGCAGAAACTTTGTGCAATTGATCAAAATGGACGAGAAGCACGCTAATGCCAGCTAGAAGCGAAGAGGACAAGCCCTGCCTGGTTGAGACTAGACAGGGCTTGTCTGTTTTATACAAGAATAGATACTTATACTCAAAATACAATCCTGCTGTCGGAATAGAACGATTGGTGGAGTCCTTGGAAATACGGGAAGCGACGCTGGTTTTGTGCTTTTCACCAGTTCTGGGATATGGCCTGCAACAGTTGGCTACGAAGATGCCTCAAAATGCTTTTATGCTGGTGGTGGAGGTTGACCCACAGCTGATGGAATTCTACGACACAGCCGCGATTCCAGCTCAAGCGGGTTTTTTTTCGGCACGACAGCTGGAGGATCTCTACAAGATCCTTACAAGAAAGAACCAGGTGGCAGAAAACGGAGTGAGAATTCCACCTCCCGGCAGCTTTAAATATTGTGTCAGAGTTGATTTTTCCGGCTCACCCGCCCTGCATCAGGCAGAATACCAGGCCATTCATCAAACGGCAGAGCTGGCAGTGGCAAATTTTTGGAAGAACAGGCTGACCCTCATAAAAATGGGCCGTCTCTATCACCGAAACATGCTGCGGAATCTGGCATTGCTGCCCTGGGGAAAAGATATTCCTGCCGCAAAGGTTGACAGGCCCATTCTTGTACTGGGTGCGGGACCTTCCGCTGACGATACAATCCAGCAGTTGGAAAGGCTTTCCCTTGACCAACGGAAAAACCTTTGTCTGCTGGCGGTGGATGCGGCAGTACCAGCCCTACTAGCACGAAAGCTCAAGCCAGATTTGGTGCTTGCTTTGGAGTGTCAGCATACCATCCAGCAGGCATATACCACCGCCAGGGAGCAGCAGCTTTTTCTGCTGGCGGACTTGACCTCCCGTCCTTCCATTCTCCATGAAGACACGGGATTCAGGGCTGCGACTGGAAACAATGGTGGAGCAGAGGGAACGCAGGAAGCCTCAGAACAGAACTGCACGGGTGGAATGACCGCCTTCTTTTCTACAGAATTCGCGCCCACCACCTTTTTGGAACGACTGCATCGATTAGGACTGGTGAACCAGCTTTTGCCGCCCCTGGGCTCCGTGGGGCTGGCTGCCTTGGAAATGGCCATACTGCTCAGGAAAAGCGGGGAGATTCCTGTCTTTGTTTCAGGTCTGGACTTCTCCTATGGCCTGGGAAGAACCCACTGCAAGGAGAGTTTTCAGACACGAGGCAACCTCATGAGGTGCAGCCGCCTCAGTCCTCCCGGCTCCTACGAAAGCCTGTCCAATCCCACAACGGAAAAACGGGAGGGTAAGACAGGGCCAGTCTATTCCGACCAGATTCTGACCCATTACGCACAGATTTTTATGAACCGATTTCAGGGGGCTGCCAAGCTCTTTGACCTGGGGAACAGCGGCCTTGACTTGGGATTGCCACAGCTGAACTTTGCTACCGCCTGGGAAAAGCTGGTTCCGCAAAAAGAACAGAATCAGCAAGCGTCTTTGGGATGCTGTACTGCAGCACCCCTACAGCTCGCAACGGAGGATAAAAGGAACAGGAGAAAGCAGGTGGAGGAATTCTACTGCCAGGAGGAAGCCATGCTGAAGGAACTGAGGGATGGACTTTCTCAGGGAGGCATTTCCAAGGAGCGGATCCGTGTCATTCTGGAAGAGGCTGACTATCTCTACCTCCATTTTCCCGACGGATACAAGCCTAGCCTGGACACTTCATTCTTGAAACGTGTCCGATCCGAGATTGATTTTTTCCTGAAGGACATTGCCATTGGAAAGCGTATAGTGGCGAGGAAATAAAAAAAAACCGGATGACCTCCCTGGTGCAGGAGCATCCGGTTTTTTATGTGCTATTCTTCCTTTGTTTTCAGTACGGCCAGGAAGGCTGACTGGGGCAGCTCCACGTCTCCCACCATCTTCATGCGCTTCTTTCCCTCCTTCTGCTTTTCCAAAAGCTTACGCTTTCTGGTGATGTCGCCGCCGTAGCACTTGGCCAACACGTCCTTGCGCAGGGCGTTCACCGTCTCACGGGCGATGATCTGGCTGCCGATGGCTCCCTGGATGGCAATCTTGAACTGCTGACGGGAAATCTCCTCCTTCAGCTGGGAGCAGACGTGGCGGGCACGTTCGTAGGCATTCCCCTTGAAGGAAAGCTGGGCCAAGGCGTCCACCGTCTTGCCGTTGATGAGGATATCGATTTTCACCAGTTCCGTGGGCTGGTAACCAATGAGGTCATAGTCAAAGGAGGCATAGCCACGGCTGTAGCTTTTGAGCCTGTCGTAGAAGTCGAAGAGCACCTCCGCCAGGGGCATCTCGTAGGTGATTTCCACCCGCTTCTCGTCCAGATACTGCATGTTGGTCTGGACACCCCGTTTCTCCGTGCACAGGGACATGATGGACCCCAGATAGGTGGCGGGGGTGATGATGGAGGCACGGATGTAGGGCTCCTGGGCAGCGGCAATGCGCCCCTGGTCAGGATAGTCGGCGGGATTGTCGATGTATTTCTCCTCGCCGCTGGTGAGCTTCACCAGGTAGCGTACCGAGGGTGCAGTGAAGATGACCGCTTGGTCGTAGTCACGCTCCAGCCGCTCCTGGATAACCTCCAGGTGCAGGAGCCCCAAAAAGCCGCAGCGGAAGCCGTGGCCCAAGGCCAGGGAGGAGTCCTTCTCATAGATGAGGCTGGCATCGTTGAGGGTGAGCTTTTCCATGCTGTCCCGTAGCTCCTCGTAGTCGTTGGAGTCGATGGGGTAGATGGAGGAGAATACCACCGGCTTCACCTCCTTGAAGCCAGGCAGGGGCTCCTGGGCGGGGTCATCGGCCAAGGTGATGGTGTCTCCCACCCGCACATCGGAGACCGTCTTGATGCCGGCGATGATGTAGCCCACGTCTCCCGCCTCCAGCTGCTTTGTCTCCTCCAGCTTGATGCGGAAGATGCCGGTGGTCTCAACCTTGTACTCGGTGCCGCTGTTCATGAAGCGGATGGTCTGACCGCTCTTGAGCCTTCCGTCAATCATCCTGATGTGGACGATGACCCCCCGGTAGGGATCGTAGTGGCAGTCGAAGATGAGGCCACGCATCTTTCCGTCCAGCTCGCCGGTAGGGGGCGGGAAACGGTTGACGATGGCCTCGAAAAGCTCATCCACCCCCTTTCCCGTCTTGGCGGACACCAGCACGGCCTCGTCCCCATCCAGCCCCAGGTCATGGTCGATCTGGTGCTTGACGCCAGGAATATCCGCTGCCGGCAAATCAATCTTGTTGATGACGGGTACAATCTCCAGATTGTGCTCCAGCGCCAGGTACATGTTTGAAAGGGTCTGGGACTCCACTCCCTGGGCGGCATCCACCAGCAATAAGGCCCCCTCGCAGGAGGCAATGGCCCGGGAAACCTCGTAGGAAAAGTCCACGTGGCCAGGGGTGTCAACAAAATTCAACTCGTACTTCTGGCCGTCGGCAGCAGTATAGGGAATGGTGACAGCCTGGCTCTTGATGGTGATGCCCCGCTCCCGCTCTATGTCCATGGAGTCCAGAATCTGGTTCTGGAACTGACGGTCGTCGATAATCTGGGCCTTCTGGATGAGGCGGTCGGAAAGGGTGGATTTTCCGTGGTCAATGTGGGCCACGATACAAAAATTTCTCTTGTGCGCTAAGTCTGCCATAGTTTCCCTACATGGAACAAGGCCCCATACGGAGCCCTGCAAAAGTGTTTCGTAAGATTTTCGGTGGCATCATTGTATTAGAAATAAAAGGGACTGTCCAGTGGAGAGCCCACGGCAATGGCCACCTCAAAATAGCCGTTCTTCCGCTTCTTGGTGTAAAGCTGGGCATAGAGCACGTCCTTTTCCTTAGAAAGCTCCACCTTCAGGATGTCCACCGGGTCGTGAATGGAAAAACCAGACTCGTCGGCTACTCCACCTCGAAGCAGCTGAGAAACAGTGTAAGCCGTCTTGTTTCGGTCTGAGGCGGGCGTCAGTTTCATC
>CAMGSV010000171.1 GCA_946061495.1 uncultured Spirochaetales bacterium
TCTTTTTCTATTTGTATGCCTTTTTAGGCAATCCACAACTTTTGATTATAACTCCGCCTCCAATGCCGGTGGCGGTAACCTCCGGGGAATTGTGCTGGCCTTGCTGGCAGGTTCCGGCTACTCCTTTTATATTTTCCTGACGAAGAAATGGAGCGTTCCCGCCGGGCTGCCAACCCTCTGCCACCTGTTCCTGTTCGGGACACTCTTTCTGGGAGTCCAACTGGCTGCCAGCGGTAGCCTGGTTGGACTGCGTGCCAGCCACCTCCCCTGGATTGTAGCCCTCGCCATTGTGCCCACCATGGGCGGATTCTACTTCACCAACAAGGCCCTGAGCTATAGCCCTGCGGGAGAGGTGCAGCTGGTGGAGATGACGGAGCCCTTCTTGGCCACTGTCCTGGGATTTTTTGTGCTTGGGCAGCGTGTTTCTCCAACGGGCTTGGCGGGAGGCATCCTGATTGTGGCTGGCCTGCTGATTTTGGAGCGGAGAGTCATTTTGGCCGCATTCAGAAGCTAGGCTGGCTTCCGTCCGCCGTTTCAGTACAAAAATCCCAAGAGCCAGATGGGAATCCGCCGGTCCGTGCCGTATTCAATGTCGTCGGCGATGATGTAGGAGTTCTCCACGTCCTGTATCTGTTTTCGCTTCTTGCTCCGTCCGCCCACCTCCAGTGTGTAGCGGCCGTCCACCAGAAAGTCGCCGGTGGCTGGGAACTGCACCCGGTGGCTGTGGCGCAGCTGGTTCAGCACGAAGGTTTCCCGGATGTTGCTCAGGTCGCTGTTCTTTTCTGCCAGCAGGTGCATCAGATTGGTGTTCTCCAGAAAGAGCTTGTCCGGCTTCTGCAGAAGCCCCAGCCCCCTCGTCTGCTTGAACAGCTGGCTTACCAGCATACTTTCCTCTAGATAGTTGAAGTATGACAGCAGGGTTTGCCTGGCAACTCCCACCATACCCGCCAGCTCCGTAGTGTTGGGGATGAAGGGGGCTGACTTGGCGATGACCATCAGCAGCTTCTTCACCTTGGCGATGGAGGCTGTCTCTATCTTTCGCAGCAGGGGCAGCTCTATGTCCAGAATCATGTTGACCGTTTCTGTGAGCCTGCTGCCGTAGTCCTCCTCCCCCTCCAGAAAGAAGGGGTAGTAGCCGGTCTTCAAGTAGTCCTCAAAGTACATAAAGGGCTTGACCTGGGCTACAAGCTGGGAGGAAAGCTCCTCGTTGCGGGAAAGGATTTCCCCCAGCGTCAGGGCAGGGAATCCTTGGCCGGTCCGTATGCTCAGGTATTCCCGGAAGGAAAGCCCCTGCATCTGGTACACCAAGGCCCTGCGGGACAGGTCTGCCCGTGCGTTGAGGATTTCCAGCAGGGATGAGCCAGTGAACACCACCGAAAGCTCCGGGTAGTCGTCATAGATGTTCTTGATGGTCTGGGACCAGTTGGGATACTTGTGCACCTCGTCCAGAAAAAGATGGGTTCCGCCCCGCTGGACGAATTTTTCCGCCAGCTCCAGCAGGGAGTTGTCCATGAAGTAGAGGTTGTCCAGACTGACATACAGCACCTGGGACAGCCTGTCTCCGAAGGTCCTCTTGATGTGCTGCAGCAGCAGCGTGGTCTTGCCTGTTCCCCGTGGCCCCCGGATGCAGATGAGGCGGGCCTTCCAGTTCACCCGCTGCTCCATGCTCCTGATGAAGTCAAGCTGGGTGAGGGCCATCTTCTTTCTGAACAGTTGGATGAGAGTTTCCATAACTGGAGTTTACAATATAACACTGTTTTTGTAAACTACATATAACAATTTTAAGTGTTTATTGTTAAGTATAGTTTTTATTGGATGGTTTTCCGGGGATGGCTCTCGTATCCTGCAAAGCGGTCATGCCGGGGAATGTGACCCTTGCATCGCTTGTTTTCTTTTTTTGAATTTCTCGGCTGAAAATTCGTAGGCATCCTGAATAAGTGGCTTCAGCTGTTCAAAGGTCTTGTCCGATGGATTCAGTACGCTGATCCAGCCCATCCATGCATAAACCGGGTGGGGGATGATTGTGTCAAAAGCAGCAAAATCATAATCCATGTCCACAACGCCACCTGCAGCAGGACGCACTGGCATTTTTCCAAACAGTTTTTGAAATGTAGCTTTCCGTACCCCGAGATTGACACGAAAGGCATCCTCCCTGTTGAGATGAGACGCTCTATCATTGTCACCGTCCTTTTCCTTGACCGTCAGGACATACACACCACGCTTTAACATCCAACCGGGATTATAAAAGATGCCCTTTTCTCCCCAGCTTTCTACAAGCACCGTTCCGGCAAGGGAAGAAAGGCAATAGTCCAGTATTTGCTCAGGCGTCATTGTCCCACCTCGTTCTGCTGATAGTGCACCAGTCTCATTCTGCATGGCCCGCTAGTTCCTGAAGCTGTGTATGGGGGCGGGAATCCTTCCTCCCCGCCGGATGAATTCCTCGCAGGAAAAGCTGCTCACCGGCAGAATCGGTGCGCCGCCCAAAAGCCCGCCGAATTCAGCCCAGTCTCCCGCAGCCTTTCCCGGCACCGGGATTATACGGACGGCGGTGGTCTTGTTGTTCACCATACCGATGGCCATCTCGTCTGCGATGATACCGCTGATGGTGGCGGCGCTGGTGTCGCCGGGAATGGCAATCATGTCCAGCCCCACCGAGCAGACGCAGGTCATGGCCTCAAGCTTCTCCAGGTTGATGGAGCCTGCCTTCACTGCCGCAATCATCCCCTCATCCTCCGACACGGGAATGAAGGCTCCGGAAAGGCCACCCACATTGGTGCTTGCCATGACGCCGCCCTTCTTCACCATGTCGGTGAGCATCGCCAGTGCGGCGGTGGTCCCCGGAGCGCCGGCCGCCTCCAGCCCCAGCTCCTCCAGAATCCGCGCCACGGAGTCTCCCACGTAGGGAGTTGGTGCCAGGGACAAGTCCAGGATGCCGAAGTCCACCCCCAGACGACGGGCAGCCTCCGTTCCCACCAGCTGCCCCATGCGGGTGATCTTGAAGGCCATCTTCTTGATGCCATCGGCCACCTGGTCCAGGGGCTGCCCCCGGTACTCCTCGCAGGCCGCCTTGATGACGCCGGGGCCGGAGACACCCACGGAAAGCACCGCATCCCCCTCGCCGGGACCGTGGAAGGCTCCCGCCATGAAGGGGTTGTCCTCCGGGGCGTTGCAGAATACTACCAGCTTTGCGCATCCCAGGCCGTCCCGCCCCTTGGTGAGCTCCGCCGCCTCCTTGATGATGCGGCCCATGTCCGCCACCGCATCCATATTGATGCCGCTTTTGGTGGTTCCCAGATTGATGGAGGAGCACACCCGTTCGGTGACGGCCAGCGCCTGGGGAATGGATTGCATCAGGATGCGGTCGCCGGGTGTGGTCCCCTTCTGCACCAGGGCGGAAAAGCCTCCGATGAAGTCCACCTCCAGCTCCTTGGCCAGGGCGTCCAGCTCCACCGCCCACTCCACATAGTCCACCTCGCCGCTGGGCTCCGCCACCAGGGAAATGGGAGTGACGGCAATCCGCTTGTTGATGATGGGTACCCCGAACTCAGCCTCGATCTGCCGCCCCGTCTCCACCAGATTGCCGGCGTACCGCAGGATTTTTTCCCGCATCCGCCGACGGCTCTCCCTGCCGCTCTCGCAGGCGCAGTCCCGCAGGGAAATCCCCATAGTGATGGCTCGCACGTCCAGCTTGTATCTCATGAACATGTTGATGGTCTCTTGAATCTCAACCGGTGAAAAAATCATTGTAAATCCTCCTGGCCGTTGTTCGGCAAAGTGAAATTGAACGTCGCCTTGGATTGTAGCTGATTTTGCAGGATTGGGGAACCGGGGCTGCCGACGGCACGGAGTTGGGCGGAATGCGGCGGAGCGGGCCGGAAGAAAAAAAACTCCCTGCCGCGGGGACAGGGAGTTGTTAGTTATGTTACATTGACTTACTTGCGGGTGAAATCTACGGCGCCTGCTCCACCGAATAACGCAGCAGGTACCGTTAGCTTACTTCCTGTGATGGTGGCAGTATGCACACTTGGCGTTGCAAGCTCCTTAAGTGACTGGGAACTACCATCAAACTGATGGGTAACTTTAACTGTTAAGCTTCCATCCCTTGTAGTGACACCTGTGTAGGTTCCCTTTGCATACTCTAGTGACTGAGCTCCAGCCTTCGCAACAAGCTTCCAGGTGCTGTCACTATAAGCGGTTAGTTCAAAAGTCATCTCGGAGTTCGATGAGTTTTCCCAGGTAGCCAGCGCAGAGGGCCCGCTTGGAACATCGTCCTCCTGCTTGCAACCTACAAATCCCATCATCATTGCCACTGCCAGCACGGCAACCAAAAGCATACTCAGCTTCTTCATGTTTTGCTCCTTTTTGCACTCTCTTTCAGAAAGTGCAATCTTATAGATTGTATGTAAGACACACTATACAATCTATAAGATTTTAAATCAAGGATAATACCATCTCATAGTATGTATTATTATGAAAGATGAGTTGTTTTCAGAGACATTGAAAATCTCGTTTTGCAATAGATTGCGTTTCCTTCGGAACAAACGTGGGATTTCAGCCCGGGAGATGAGCCTTGCCCTTGGCCAGAATGTGAACTACATAAATCTCATCGAGAACGGAAGGCGTCTGCCCTCCATGGAGGGATTCTTCTTCATCTGCGAGTATTTCGGACTTGCTCCCGCAGCTTTCTTTGACGAGGGACAGGAGTTGCCTGAAATGATGGATGAAGCTGGACAGCAAGACGCTTTGGCTGTTTTGTCTCGGCTTGATTCCAGGCAGCTTCATCTTCTCTTGGATTTCATCCAAAGCTTCATTTCATAAATCCTTTCTATACAAGATGACGGAATTGCATGTGAGACAATGCAGTTTTCAAATTGTTTCGATTTTTTCCCTATTTTATCTTTCAATTCTATTGACAAAGAAGCCGTTTGTGAGTATAGTTTTGAAACCTGTTGTTTTGACAGTCTCGCCTCTGTAGCTCAGTCGGCAGAGCGCAACCATGGTACGGTTGAGGTCAGCGGTTCGATCCCGCTCGGAGGCTTTTCTTTCATCGGCAGTCCAGCCGGTATTTTTGTCATAGGAGTAAAGAAATGGCTAGCAAGAAAAAGACCGCTATCGAAATCATCGCCTTGCAGTGCAGCGAGTGCAAGCGCAAGAACTATACCACCTATAAAAATCGTAAGAACATCCAGGGTAAGCTGGAGTTGAGTAAATATTGTCCCTTTGACCGTAAGCATACACTGCATAAGGAAACAAAGGCAAAATAAGGGTTTGATGGGCTACTCGGTAGCCCATTATATATATTTAGGTCAGTAGCTCCAATGGTAGAGCGTCGG
>CAMGSV010000172.1 GCA_946061495.1 uncultured Spirochaetales bacterium
AAGAAACAGGGGATATTGGATATTTTTAGGGAACTTACTTCTATATATTCGTATCTGCTCCATGAACATTTCACGCTGGAGGTGCTGGAGGTTTCGGTGGTGGAGCACCGGGTGAAGGTGGACGCACCAATGCAGCTGGCCAACAGGAGCAGACGGTTCAAGCGGGACTGGTACAAGGAGGACAAGAGCCTCGATGCAATCCACGCCACCCACCGCTTCTCCTCGGCACACGACTACTTGGCCCTGCTGCCACCGGGGCTGCCGGAGCAGTTCACCATCAAGGAGGCGGCCACCCTGCTAAAGGACAGGAATGCAGCCCTGATGATTTGGGTCTTGCGGAAGATGGGACTGCTGGTGGAAATGGGGAAACAGGGAAAGTCGCTGGTCCTGCGGCGAGGGGGATGCGAAACATGAGAAATGCGGACGGCATAGAGTCATCCCCTCCCTTGTCTTTTTTGCAGGAAAGCGGTAGTATTGATGGCAACTTCTGGCGTTAAGATGGAATGAACCATCGTGAAGTGTATCACCAAAAGCCGCACGCCTGGGCAAACACCATTCATTTCAGGAGAAATTATGTCCACACCATTAGAGAATTATCTGGCAAGCACCAAGGGTCAACTCCCCAATGCAGCCATGATTGCTTATGTCGCCAACCTGCAGCAGGTGGCAGCCACCGGACCGGAGATTGCCGCCTCCATCGTGAAGGAGCTGGAGACCCAGCGGGCCCACCTGAAGCTCATTGCCAGCGAGAACTACTGCTCCCTGAACACCCAGGCAGCCATGGGCAACCTGCTGACGGACAAGTATGCCGAGGGTTATCCCCACCACCGCTACTACGGCGGCTGCGAGAACGTTGACGATGTGGAGACTGTGGCTGCGGAGGAAGCCAAGGCACTTTTCGGTGCGGAGCATGCCTACGTGCAGCCCCACTCCGGAGCAGACGCAAACCTGGTGGCCTACTGGGCAATCCTCAACGCCAGGGTGGAGATGCCGGAGTGCGAAAAGCTGGGGGAGACCAATCTGTCCCACCTCACCGACAGCCAGTGGACCCAGCTGCGGGCCAAACTGGGAAACCAGCGGCTGTTGGGCCTGGACTATTATTCCGGCGGCCACCTGACCCACGGCTACCGCCAGAACCTGTCCGCCCGCATGTTCGAAAGCCACTCCTACACCGTGAACCAGAAGACGGGGGAGCTGGACTACGACGCCATCGAAAAGCAGGCCATGGAAGTGAAACCCCTGATTCTCTTGGCTGGATATTCCGCCTATCCCAGAGCCATCAACTTCAAGCGATTCCGTGAGATAGCCGACAAGTGCGGCGCCGTGCTGATGGTGGACATGGCCCACTTTGCGGGACTGGTGGCAGGAAAAGTCTTCACCGGGGAGTACAATCCCGTAGAATGGGCCGACGTGGTGACCACCACCACCCACAAGACATTGCGGGGTCCCCGCGGTGCCCTGATTCTCTGCAAGGCTGCCTTTGCCGACAGCGTGAACAAGGGCTGCCCCCTGGCGCTGGGAGGCCCCCTGCCCCACGTAATGGCTGCCAAGGCCATTGCCTTCAAGGAGGCCCGCAGCCAGGCCTATCAGGACTATGCCCACAGGGTCCAGGAGAACGCCAGAGCTTTGGCTGAGGAATGCATGGCCTTGGGAATGCGGCTCCAGACAAACGGCACCGACAACCACCTGATGCTCATTGATGTCACCAGCTTCGGTCTCACGGGCCGCCAGGCGGAGAACGCCATGTTCGAATGCGGGGTGACCCTGAACCGCAACACACTGCCCTTTGATCCCCAGGGCCCCTGGTGGACCAGCGGAATCCGTGTGGGAACTCCTGCTGTCACCACCTTAGGCATGGGCAAGGATGAGATGAAGGAGATTGCTTCCATCATCAACCTTGTTCTCACTGGAACCAAGCCTGGCCTCACCAAGGACGGAAAGCCAGCTAAGGGCAAGATTGACCTGAACCCCGCAGTGCAGCAGGAAGCCAAGAAGCGGGTAAATGCCCTGCTGTCACGGTTCGTGCTGTATCCCGAGCTGGACCTGGACTTCCTGAAGAAGGAATTCGTGGGCTAAGCAGTCTGGCGGCGGACTTTAACCACGGTTTCCGCCTGCAAAAGAAAGGCCACTGGAATGACTCGTCATCCCGGTGGCTTTTTTTGATGGAAACTCTGGAAGCCTGCCCCGTTTTCGACTACAATTATCCAAGGAGGACAACCATGAAGCAGAGCCTGGGGAACAAGCCCCTCATCTATCCGCAGCCGGTGCTGATTGTGGCCACCTACAACAAGGACGGCACCGCCAACGCCATGAACGCCGCCTGGGGCGGTGTCTGCGACTATAGGAAGGTATCACTGATTCTGGACAGGAACCACAAGACGGTGGCAAACCTTTTGGAGCGGCAGGCCTTCACCCTCAGCATCGCCGATGTGGAGCATCTGGTGGAGGCGGACTATTTTGGCATCGTCTCCGGCCACAAGGTGTCCGACAAGGTTGCCCGTGCTGGGCTCGACTACAGTAGGAGCCTGGTGGTGGACGCACCGGTCATCGATGCCTTTCCCCTGACCCTGGAGTGCCAACTGGTGAGCTATGACCATGAGACGGAGCGGGCCATTGGCCAGGTGGTGAACACCCTGGCAGAGGACAGCATCCTGACAGAAGGAAGGATCGACCTGGAAAAATTTCATCCCATCACCTACGACCCTGCCAACCACCACTACATCGCTCTGGGAAAACAGGTGGGCAGGGCATTCAGCGACGGCAAGCAGTTGTCAGACTGAGGCCACCAGCAGACGGGAATCCTCCCGGAGCCTGGTTCATTGAAAGCCATTCCCAAAGCTGGTCGTCATTCTAAAAATGCAGGAAGGGAGCCGCCCACCGGACAACCCCCTTCCTGTTCACCTGTACCAAGTGACTGGGAATGCAGTCACTGCGGACGACGTGAAATCTCCTACTGTCGCTTGAACTTTTCCTTTGGCGCACCACATTTGGGGCACTTGTAGGGCGGCTCTGAGCCGGTGTGGACATAACCGCAGACGGTGCACACCCATGTGGTGTTGTCGTCGGCAGGCATTTCATCCTTCTTGGAAACAGCAGACTCCTTCATAGGAACTCCTCTATACGATGGATTTGAGCAGGCGAAGGTTTCACCCGCCCCTACTCCAAGGATAATGCCCATCCTTCGGGATTGCAACTTTTTTTAAAATCATCCGAGCCGCTTTCAGCAGGTGGCCAACACCAGCTCCTTCATCTCCTCCAGCAGCTTGAGGGTGGCGATTCCATCTCCAAGGCTGGAGCCCAGGGGGGCGGTACCATCCAAAAAGTCCACGGCGTTCTGCACCATTCCAGAAAAATACCCTGTTTTTCCTACGAACCGCCCCCTTTTCAGCTGACACTGCTGACTCCTTCCTCCCACCTGATAGCTGAATGTACCAAAAAACTCTTCCAGAGAACGGAATCCAGAATACAGCTTTGATTCCCTACTTTGGTAGAAGTGGAAAAAACCATTGCCAAGACGAATTCTTCCCAAGGTTCCCAGAATGTCTAGCTCGAATCCAAAGAATTTGCTGCGGCCTGAAAGGGTGAACTGCACCGAGGGGCAGGCGTCGCAGGAGTAGGTCACGGTCATGTTCCGGAGCATCGCCTCCTCATCCCAGTGGACACCGGAAAGCACCGGCTCCACCAGCTGCTGCCCGCCCAGCAGAAACCGAACGATGTCCACCAAATGAGTGCCGTCATGGATGAGGCTGTAGAAGCCGGTCTCCTCCTCCTTGGCCGAATACACCCGCAGGCCGGAATGGAGGGCGGCGGTCACCTGCTGCAGCTCCCCGATTTCACGCATCAGGTGGCGGGCCAGGTTGTAGTCCTGGGCAAAGCGGCGCTCGTGGTTGATAAGGACGGGAACCTGATGGCGCTCCGCCGCCTCACGGATTGTCTGTGCCAGACAGGAACTCAAGGCTACGGGCTTTTCCAAAATTACCAGCCGTGGATGATGGCGGATGGCAGCCAAGGCTGTCTCATGGTGGGCTGCCTCGTTCACCGCCACCACCACAATGTCCGGAATGGAGCCAGCGGCGGCCAGTTCCCCATCAAAGAGCTTTCCGGCGGAATCGTAGCGGCGGGCCGCCTTGACAAAACGCCCCCACTCCTCCAACCGCCGGGAGTTCACATCGCAGCCTGCCACCAGACGAATCCGCCTGTTTGCCAACAAGGCCATGGTGTGGGAGGCAGGCTGCTCTCGCTTCTTGTCCAGCCCCAGGGAAAAGCCGATTCTGCCGGTACCAATGAGGGCGGCGGTGTACACTGTCTGCTTCATGACCATGCCTAAAGGAGAGTACTACTCGCTGTCGTAGTTGATGATGGTTCGGACCGGAGTGGGAGAAAGCACCTCCTGGTACCTCAGGAAGGGAAGTCCCACCACGCCGAAGAATTCCGCCACCTGGCCCCCCCCCTGCTCAAAGATGGTGCGGGCCGCCTGCAAGGTTCCGCCAGTGGCAATCAGGTCGTCAATCACCGCCACCCGCTGCCCCGGCTTTATGTCGTCGATGTGGGCCTCAATCTCCGCCATGCCGTACTCCAGGGAGTATTTGCAGGAGTACCGCTTGCCCGGCAACTTGCCCTTCTTGCGCACCAGCACCAGGGGCAGCCCCAGCCGCTCCGCCAGGGGAGCAGCAAAAAGAAAGCCCCGGGACTCAATGCCGGAGATGGCATTGATGTCAAGCTCCCGGCACCACTTCTCCATGGTGTCGAGGCAAAATTTGAAGGCAGGAGGATTCACCAGCACACCGGTGATGTCATAGAAAAGGATTCCCGGCTTGGGGAAGTCGTGGACACGACGGATTGACTTGTCAAGAAACTCTAAATCGCTCATGCCTTCATAGTACTATGGACGGTGCCTGCTGTCAATTGAAGGGAGCAGCAAGGGTGGATTAGACTTGAAAAAAATTTTCCACAGGAAATTGGATGAATTCCCTGTGGAAAGTGGATGAATTTGCACTGGAAATTGAGGCAAAATGCACTGGAAATTGGATGAATTTGCAGTGGGAAATTTTGATGCATTGAAAATTACTCTACAGCCTCCCACTCTTGACTTACGATATTTTCACTATTTCGGTTCCCACATATTCAATTTCTCTCATAATACCATTATGGTTAATCTTATTAAGCTCATTTTCTCCAGCTTTTTCTACCACTTGAACCTTACACATATCAAAGAGTAGCTTAACCAACAACGAAGTATTTTCCACGATTGTCTTTTCCTTTTGTTAGTGTGGTAACCAACATTCTGGATTTTTCAATGGCT
>CAMGSV010000173.1 GCA_946061495.1 uncultured Spirochaetales bacterium
GATATACTCCGAAATTTTCTCTTGTTCAAATATTCATCCATAAACATTACCCAAAATGAAATTTCTACAGTAGTAAATACTATAAAAAATATTTCATCATCCTTGTACGAAGAAAATAAATCAGTTTTAGAAATCTTACACAAAGGCGTTACTCTCCGTAGAGATGATTCTAGTCAAAAAGATGTTTTGATTCATTTTATTGATTACGACGAACCAGAAAACAATTTTTTCAATATTGTAAATCAACTTGAAATCCAAGGACGAGAACACAATCGCATCCCAGACGGAATTGTTTATATCAATGGAATACCCTTGGTGGTTTTAGAATTTAAATCCGCCATAAAAGAAAACACAACTATCGAAGACGCCTACAAGCAATTAACTGTTCGTTATCGTCGTGATATTCCAGAGCTTTTCAAATATAACGCTTTTGTTGTAATCAGCGACGGGATAAACAATAAAATGGGTTCTGTTTTTAGTCCTTATGAGTTTTTTTATGCTTGGCGAAAAGTTGAAAGTACAGACAAAGACAGTGACGGAATAAGTTCACTTATTACAATGGTAAAAGGCTTGTTCCGTAAAGACAGACTTCTTGCTGTTATAAAAGATTTTGTTTACTTTCCGGACTCAAGCAACAAGGAAACAAAGATTATCTGCCGTTATCCTCAGTATTTTGCAGCAGAATCTTTGTATAAAAGTATTGGTTCTGCAATCCGTCCCAAAGGAAACGGAAAGGGTGGCATTTACTTTGGAGCAACAGGCTGTGGCAAAAGCTATACAATGGTTTTCTTGAGCCGTCTGCTTATGAGGTCTCAGGAACTTTCAAGCCCTACAATTATTGTTATCACAGACCGTACAGACCTGGACGACCAGCTTAGCAAAATCTTTTTGGAAAGCAAAACCTATATTGGTGATGAAACGGTTGAATGTATTGAAAGCCGAGCGTTATTAAAAACAAAACTTGAAGGACGAAAAAGCGGAGGTGTATTTCTTACTACAATCCAGAAATTCTGTGAGGATATAAAGCTGCTTTCTGAGCGTCCAAATATCATCTGCATAAGTGATGAGGCTCACCGAAGTCAAAATAACCTAGAAGAAAAAACGTTAATTACAGATAAAGGCGTAGAGCATAAATACGGATTTGCAAAGTATCTGCATGATTCACTTCCGAATGCAACGTATGTTGGCTTTACTGGCACTCCAATTGATGAAATGGCCCAGGTTTTTGGTGATATTGTTGAAGCCTACACAATGAAAGAATCTGTAGCCGATGGAATTACGGTAAATCTTGTGTATGAAGGACGAGCTGCCAAGGTAATTCTTGACCAGAAAAAAGTTCGTGAGATTGAAGAATACTACAAACAGTGCGAGGACGAAGGTGCAAACGAGGCACAGATTGCAGCGAGTAAAAAGGCAGTTGCAAACCTTGATGCAATTATTGGTGATGATGATGTAGTTGCAGCTGTAGCACAGGACTTCATTGACCATTATGAAACCCGAGTTCGAGAAGGAGCAACTGTTGAAGGCAAAGCAATGTTTGTCTGCTCAAATCGTGAGATTGCCTATAAGCTCTGGCAGAAGATTGTAGAACTACGCCCTGAATGGAATGAGAAAAAAGATTTTGACGATAAAGATTTTAAACCTATAGAAAAAATCAAAATGGTAATGACCGAGAACAAGGCAAAAGATACAAAAGGTTTATTTGAACTTCTCAGGAATAGTGATTACCGAAAGGAACTTGACCGCCAGTTTAAGAACATAAAATCAAACTTTAAGATTGCAATTGTTGTTGATATGTGGATTACAGGTTTTGACGTTCCATCACTCGACACAATCTACATCTATAAGCCACTTCAAAAGCATACTTTGATTCAGACAATCAGCCGTGTAAACCGCACTTATAAAGGAAAAGACAAAGGATTGATTGTTGACTATATCGGTATCAAGCGTGCAATGAACGAAGCATTGAACAAATATACTGGTGATGAAAACGAAGAGTTTGAAGATACCGACAAGGCTGTTGTTATTGTAAAAGACCAGATAAGTGTTATGGATGCAATGTTCAATGAATTCAATGCTTCTGATTATTATAACGGGAGCCCTCTTAAACAGCTCGAATGTTTGAATCGTGCAGTTGAGTTTGTGCAGACCACGGAAGAACTTGAGAAGAGATTTATGGAAGCTGTCCGCAGAATGAAAAGAGCTTTTAATCTTTGTTCTTCAAGTGAAAAAATCACTAAGAGTGAAAAAGATAAACTCAACTTTTTATGTTGCAATTCGTTCTGTATTGTTCAAACTTACAAAAGGCGATGCTCCTGATATTACAACAATGAATCATCATGTAGCTCAGATGATTAATGAAGCAATCAAATCTGACGGTGTAGAAGAATTATTTCAGGTTGGAAAGAATATTAATTTTGACTTGTTCAGCCCTGAGTATCTTGAAAAGATTAATTCAATTACACTACCTAATACAAAAATCAAAATTCTTCAGCAGCTTTTGCAACAAGTCATTGCAGATTACAAAAAGACGAACAAGATTAAAGCCATGGAATTTTCTGAGCGAATGAAGAAACTTGTTGAAGCATATAACAACCGCCATATTGATGATTTTACAACTCAGGTTCTTGATGAAGTTACAAAGCAGTTGAATGATTTGCTCAATGATATAAAAGTTGATAAAGAAAAATTCAAGGCACTAGGAATCAGTTTTGAAGAAAAAGCGTTCTACGATATTCTGGTAAGTTGTGCCAAAAAATTCCATTTTGAAGGCAAAATCTCTAACGGCAAAATGAAAGACCTTGCAAAGAAAGTAAAGGCTCTTGTTGATGATAAAACCCGTTACACAGACTGGGATCAGAGAATCGATGTTAAGGCCGAAATGGAAGCAGACCTTATGATTCTACTTGATGAAAACGGATATCCGCCAGAACCATTTGATGAAGTGTATGCTGAAGTGTTTGAGCAGGCCGAGAACTTTAAGAAATATGCGAACTAAATCTTTAGTTTGATATATTCAACCTTATTCCACGTTTCAGGCCCCCGAAACTATACCCGAACCTTATTCTACGTTTCGGGCCCCGGAACTATACCCGAACCTTATTCCACGTTTCGGGCCCCGAAACTGGACTCGAGCCTTATTCTACGTTTCGGGCCTGTTCCCTGATATTTTCCAAGGCATCCTTGGCGGTAATGACCATGGCTCCCACTTCCGTAAATTGATTCTTGGAGCCGATGGTGTTTATCTCCCGGTTGATTTCCTGGCAGATGAAGTCTATCTTGCGGCCGGGGGTGGGGTTTTCCGCCAGCTCCCTTTTCAGGGCGGCCAGATGGCTTTTCAGGCGGACAATCTCCTCGTTGATGGTGTACTTCACCAGCAGGGCCGCCACCTCGGTAAGCACCCGCTGCTGGTCGTAGCCCTCCCCTAGGAATTCCTGGAAGCGGCGCTGGAGGTTCTCCTTGAAGGCGGCCTCCATCTGGGGCTGCCACTGGGTGAAGAAGCTGGCGGCTCCCTCCAGCAGCGCAAGCTTTTCCCGCAGGTCCACCAGCAGGTTCTGTCCCTCACGGTGGCGGTCCGCCAAAAACTGCTCCATGGCCGCATTGAACACCGGCTCCAGCCGCCCACGGTACGCCTCCAGATCCATTTCACGGTGGGCCACCAGCACCCCCTCCTGCTGGACAATCAGGGGAAGCAGCTGTTCCTGGCCTCCCCCGTGCGGCACACCCATTATCCGGGCAATCTCTTCCATGGCGGCGGCATAGGAACGCACAGCCTCCCGGTTCACCAGCACCTTGGTGGCAGGCTCCTCCTCCCGCAGGCGGACATACACGTCCACCTTTCCACGCACCACTGCGGCGCTCACCTGCTCCCGCAGGAAACCTTCCAGCCGAGAAAGGCTTGCAGGAAGGTTCACCGTCAGGTCAAGGTAGCGGGAATTGTAGGACTTGATTTCCACCGAAAGGAAGATTCCCTCCGCCACCAGCTCCTGGTATCCATATCCTGTCATGCTGTTCATCTTGTTCTCCTGATAATCATCTGGTTCATGAAACCATCCCTCCGTCAGCCACCAAGCCTACGCCACAACTCCCGGCCCAGCTTCCAGTTGTCCCCCGCACCCATGGTCACAAAGACAATGCCACGGGGGAAGCGCTCGTCCCCCTGCGCCAGCTCCCGCTCCAAGTCGTCGGCTGCATCCATGACTTCCTCGTAGTAGCGGACATTGTCATGATGGCGGCAGGTGACCTGGTACAGGGTGGTGCCGTCCACCCCTGAGCTGGAGGCATCCTCCCGGGCGGAGCCATAAATCTTGTGGAGCACCACCTGGTGGGCGGCTCCGAAGGAGGCGGCGAATTCCTCCAGCAGGGCGGCGGTGCGGGTGTAGGTGTGGGACATGAAGTCCACCACCAGCTTGTAGCCGGGATAAAAGCTGCGGTAGCCCTCCAGCGTCGTCTTGATGGCGGTGGGATGGTGGCCGTAGTCGTCCAGAATCACCAGCTTGTCCCGCCGCCCGACGAGCTCGCTGCGCCGCTTTCCTCCACGGAAGGCGGCAAGTCCCCGGGAAATGCTCTCCGCCAGCGCAGCGTCGCCAGTACCGAGCCCCCTTCCCGCCTCCCGCAGCAGCTCCACCGACAGGGCAATGGCGGCGGCGGCGTTCAGCACCAAGTGACGGCCCGGCACCTGGAGGAAAAAGGGATGGCTCCCAAACCCCGCAAGATAGAAGCACTGCCGCCCCTCCTCCACCGGACCGAAGGTGAGCTTGTAGTCACCCTGGGCAGCCTCGCCGTAGGGCAGAAGTTCCACGTCAGGGCGACGGGCAGCCACCAGGGATGCGGCTTCCACCGCTCCTGCATCGTCGGCACAATAGATCAGCTGGCCTCCCTCAGGCAGCAGACACCCATAGTCCACAAAGGCGCTGAGGATGTCCTCGTAGGTGGGGAAATAGTCCTGGTGGTCGCTCTCCACGCTGGTGAGGATGATTTTCCGGGGATGGAAGTCCATGAAGTGCCGCTGGTACTCGCAGGTCTCCGCCACAAAGAAGTCCTGGCCCAGACTCAGAGTGCAGCTGCCCTCCCCTGCACCGCCAAAGCTGGAAATGAGGCTTCCCGCCAGCACCTGTACCGGCAGGCGGAGCTGGGCAAGGATGGTTCCCGTGAGGCCCGTGGTGGTGGTCTTGCCGTGGACTCCCGCAATGCCGCAGCTGTAGGCGTGGGCGGAAAGCTGTCCCAAAGCCTGGGAATAGAGCAGGCAGGGAACGCCTCGGCGGCGGGCCTCCTGCAGCTCGCAGTT
>CAMGSV010000174.1 GCA_946061495.1 uncultured Spirochaetales bacterium
TAGCATCGTCCCGGCAGGGCTTATTCCTGGTTGGCGGCGGCTTCTTCCTGGATGGGCTGGGCCTCCTCCTGAACAGAACCGCCCAGCTGAGCATCGGCAGCGGCATCCTGCGGTGCCTCTTCCTGGGGGGCACCAGTCTCGTCCTTCTTCCGGGCGTAGCTCACCGTCAGGGTGCGGCCACGATAGTTGTAGCCGTTGAGGGTGGCGATAACATTGTCCACATCATCCTTGAACAGCTCCACAAAGGAATAGTTCTCCTGATTGCGGATGCGGCCGATGCGCTCCCGGTCCAGCTTGCAGACCTGCATCAGCAGGGTGATGAGGTCACGGGTGTAGACGCGGCGGTTCTTGCCGATGCCGATGAAGATGGTGGCCGCATAGGCCTCGTCGATGGTAACCCGCCGGGGAGCCGGCCTGGCCTCTGTGGCAGTGTCCTGGCGTCTTGTGGCGGCGGGGCGCTCCCGTTCACGTTCCCGCTTCTGGAAGCGGTCTCCACTCCTTGCGCCTCCCTCCTGGCGGTGCTGGGGCCTTCCGCCCCTGAATCCCTGGCAGGCCTGCTTGGCGAGGTATGCCGCCACGTAGTTTCTCAGTGTAAAGGGGACGTTTTTCTTAAAGATTTTCTTCATCTTGGTGAGGACAATGGGATCCTCCTCGGTCCGTACCTTGGTGATGGCATCCTCCAGCAAGGCTGCAAAACGGTCTTCATCAAAAGTGTTGTTAATGGGCATTTTTTTCTCCAAAAAGTAGAGGGCTCTCATCCCTCTGATTACAAAAGTGATTCTGGAGGTCGTTTTTCGTCTCCAGATCCAAGTTGGGAGGATGTGTCTCCATGGTCCATCTTCAGGACATATCCTCCACCGCAGCCGACAAAACCAAGTCGAGTCAGGCTGGGTTGTAAAAAGCTCGGTATCACCAGGTCTGCAAGGATGATCCATCGGATTCCCCGTTCTTGTAGCTGTGAAACGCATTGACCCAGCAATTCCTTTCCGATTCCCAATCCCCGGTATTGTTCCAGTATAAAAAATGAGGTCAAGAGAACGGTCTCCCGTGCGCAAGACGGATACAATGTGGCTTTGATGCAACCGGCAAAGTCGCCTCCTATCGTTTCTACCACTAGGGAAAAGAATTGCTGTGACCCGCTCTGCTCTTCTCGCTCCTGCCAGAGGCTGGACAAGGCCAGACCGATTTCTCCTGGCCATTGGGTCTCCCGTTCCGCCATAACCATGTTGGCAGCCCGGACAAAGTTCTCCTCGTCGGTGGAGGCTTCATATTGTCTGAATACGAAGTCGCTGTGTATCAGCTCATCATTGTCTTCCGGCTCGTCACCTAGCTGTTCCAGGCCGCAAATTTCCTCCAGTTGGTTGTACCATTGGAGGATGTACCGTGTCATCTCCTCTTCATGGAAAGAAAACCACTGCTTTTCTCCCTGAGGATGGGACTTCAAAAGGTTCTTGAAATTCTTGAACACCCCCTTTCCTGAAAACAGGACGGAACGGAGCTCCTTCTGCAGGCGGGGATTGCGCACCACCGTCACAAAGCGCTCCATCATGCGGAACCCATTGGCGGGTCCCCATTGTGGCAGCTCTACATATCCCTCCGGAATCCTGTCGTCAGGGAATGTCCGCCGGTCAGCCAGCCTTCCACTGGACCTTTCCAGAAGGTAGGTGGTGTTCTGGTCTTCCAGGGCAAACATAATCTGATGAAGAATCTCCTGGGATAATGCAAACAACATGGTGTCTAGTATAGCAATAAGAGGCGGTTTTGAGAATAGTCTTTGGGGGGAGTGGGGGATAGGAGTGAGGGGGTGAAAAGGCTGGAAATGAAGCGGACTCCATTTGGGGCCCGTTGAACGGAGGGTTTTCTCCTGAAAAGGCAACGGCGGATGGAAGGCGTGCAGGCCATCCATGCGGCAAGGCCCTATACTATTGAAGCCAGCTGTTGAAAAAAAAGTTTCATGGTAGTTTTACCAGTGAAACTTTTAGTTTTACACTGGAAAACCTTTTGTTTCACAGTGGAAAACCTTTTGTTTTACAGTGCAAAACCTTTTGTTTCACAGTGAGAAACATCAGCAACACTGCTGGTACACTTCAATTTTATAATTGCCATCACAAGAAACAGCGGTGAAGTACACATTCATAATGTATCTTGTCAATTGTTCGCCTTCATTTTTTGCACTTCCATTGTATCTCGTTTAACCGCACTTCGACGCTTTCCCTGCCAACGGCAACCGTGCCACCAAGACCACCGCCTCGGTCACCATCACCTACCGCTACGATGTCGAGAACCTGCTGGTGTTCAGCGGTGCAAACGGCAGGGTGGCGGTGACCTGTACAGGAAAGGGGGTAGGGTGTAAGGAAAAGATTTTTTGTTGCAGGGGCTGTAGAGGGAAAGTAGAATATCTGATATACTTTTTTTAACAATTATATGTTTAGGATGGGAAATGAGTGGCAAAGTGCAATCTGTAGAGCCAAATATTGCTGATTTGGCCAATGGATGGTTAAAGAAATATAAGCTTGACTATAAACTAGAACAAGAAAGCCTAAACTCTCAAATAGACAAAGCATTAGCTGATTATTCTTCAAAAAATGGTGGAGTGGGAGGTAATCGGCCTGATGCAAAATTACTTTTGAACGATAAATATGGACATCCATATCCTATTTTAATTGAATACAAAGGATACAAAGATAAATTAATAAAACTAGATTCAAATGGTCTTATAGAAAATAAAACTGATAAAAACGAAGCAAATTTCAAAAATATCAATTCTTATGCAGTGAATGGTGCTGTTCATTACGCAAACGCAATTTTACATTTTACAAATTATGAAGATATCATCGCTATTGGAATGACTGGCTATAAAGATGATGCGAATAAATTGCAATATGAAATAGGTGTTTATTTTGTTTCTAAATCCAACTTGGGAATGGGACAAGAAATAGGTAAATATTCAGATTTTTCATTTTTATCAAAAGAACATTTCGAAGGTTTTTTGGAAACTGTTCATAATTTACAGCTTTCACCAGAGGAGCTTGAAAAACGAAAAGAAATAAAAGAAGCAGAAATTGATAAAAGTCTTGTAAAATTAAACAACGATATTTATCAAAACGAGAAAGGCTTAAGCGAAAATGACAGAGTTTATCTTGTTGCAGCCTCAATTATTGCAACTCTAGGAATCCCTGGAAAAGTAGAGCCTCTTGAAAAAGATGATTTAAAGTCTAAAGAGGAGGAAGGAAACACAGACGGTGAAATCATTTTAAGAAAAGTAAAAGCATATCTCAATGGAAAAAAATTACCAAATGATAAACGTGATTTGATAATCCGTACGCTGCAAAATACTTTAACAGCTTACAATATAAACAAAGTAATTGATGGTGAAACTCAAATAAAACGTGTTTTCTCAAAAATTGTAGACGATTTGGGCAGTTATTACAAAATTGGGCTTACAACAGATTTTACTGGAAAACTTTTTAATGAAATGTATAGTTGGCTTGGATTTACTCAAGACAAACTAAATGATGTTGTTTTGACTCCCAGTTATGTAGCCACCTTGTTGGCTCGACTTGCTCGTGTAAACAAGGATAGTTTTGTATGGGATTTTGCTACAGGTTCAGCAGGATTACTCGTAGCTGCAATGAATGAAATGCTCGTTGATGCTAAAAACACTATAACTTCTCCAGAAGAATTAAGAAAAAAAGAAGCTGAAATAAAAGCAACACAACTTTTAGGATTGGAAGTTTTGCCAAGTATTTATATGCTTGCTATTTTGAATATGATTTTGATGGGGGATGGCAGTTCAAATATCATCAATAAAGATTCATTAAATGATTTTGATGGTTATTATGGCTTTGGAAAAACTGATGAAAAATTTCCTGCAACGGCATTTATTTTAAATCCGCCCTATTCAGAAAAAGGCAACGGTATGAACTTTGTGGAAAAAGCATTGAATATGATGAGTAAAGGCTACGCTGCCATTATTATTCAAAGTTCAGCAGGAAGTGGAAAGGCAACGGAATATAACAAACGGATTTTGGAAAAACACACATTGCTTGCAAGTGTAAAAATGCCTATAGATTTATTTGTAGGAAAATCTAGTGTGCAAACATACGTTTATGTTTTTAAAGTGGCAGAACCTCACGAAAAAGACAATGTTGTAAAATTCATTGATTTTTCAAATGACGGTTACACTCGAACTAATCGAAAAAAAGCAAGTAATAATTTAAAAGATACCGACCATGCAAAGGAACGATACCAAGAAATTGTGGATTTGGTAAAGTTTGGGAAAAAGAAGTTACATTATTTTTCTGAAAAAGAATATTACGAAGGTGTCATTGACCCAAATAATGGTGCTGACTGGAATCAAACAGCTCCCATCGACACAAAACCAACTTTAGACGATTTCAAAAAAACAGTTGCAGACTATCTTGCCTGGGAAGTTTCCAATCTTTTGAAGAATCAAGCGAATAGTGGAGAAAAAAGCCTGGGAAAATAGATTCCCCACTTAACGAAAAACTACAAGAGGTTAAGTGGGGCGAATTTAGACTTGGGGATTTGTTTGTGGCGCAAACTGGTGATGTTGATTTGCAGCAAAAGGATTGTAACGGCAAAGGTGAATTCTTAGTCAATTCTGGGGTAGATAATTGTGGGATAAAAGGGAGGACTGATAAAACGGCTAAAATTTTCCCTGCAAACACGATAACTGTAGATTTCTGGGGAAATGCGTTTTACCGCAATTTTGAATATAAAATGGCGACGCACAACCATGTTTTTTCTCTTTCTGGGGATGTTATAAAAAACGAAAATATCGGTCTTTTTCTTACCGCACAATTTTCTTATATGCGAAAACTGTTTTCATTTGAGTACATGGGAACTTGGAACAAAATAAAACCCCTTTCAATTTCGCTTCCCATAACCTCAACAGGTGAAATAGATTTTAATTTTATGGAAAGTTTTATACGCGAACTCGAAGAGGAGCGTATACGCGAACTTAACGCCTACCTGGAAGTTACAGGACTAAAAGACTATACATTGACTCCAGAGGAAGAAATCGCACTAGAAGCATTCTCAAGCCTTACATGGGAAGAAGTTGCTTATAACTATATTTTTAATAACATTAAACAGGGACGAAGATTAAAAAAAGACGACCAAATTCAAGGAGAAATCCCCTTTGTTATGGCTGGAACAACAAACACTGGATTGGTGAACTATATCTCAAATCCTATCGCAAAATTTCCAGCAAATTCAATAACGATCGATATTTTTGGAAACACCTTTTACAGAAATTAC
>CAMGSV010000175.1 GCA_946061495.1 uncultured Spirochaetales bacterium
GTCCTATGTCACCCATCTCCGCTGCACCAGCGTCAAAATCAAAACCCCCGCCCCCATCCAGTTGGACGGGGAAATCTACCACAACCTGGATTTTGACGCCCGCATCATTCCCGGCGGCTGCAAAACCTTTGCAACGAGAATGGAGGGGGAATGACCTCCGAGAAGTTCCTTCTTCTTTGACCATTTCCTTATTTTATGGTATACTAGAAGAATCATGAGCAGTTCTGAGTATAAATTCCAAATTGACCAGAAGGTTGTGTATCCCAGCCAGGGTGTAGGCAAAATCACCGACATTACGGAAAAGAAATTCAAGGACCAGATGCTTACGTATTATGTCATCTACCTTGCAGTCTCCGACATGGTGGTTATGGTTCCTGTGGACAAGGTTGAAGACTTGGGCATCCGTGCCATTGTCTCTGCTGAGGAGGCCCAGAAGGCCATAGACATGATGGCGGAGGAGGTGGAGCCCATCACCTCAGACTGGAAGCTCCGCTACCAGATGAACATGGACCTGCTGAAAAAGGGAACCATTCTGGATATTGCCACCATTGTCCGCTGCCTCTACCACCGCAGCAAGGTGAAGGAACTGCCGATTCTTGAGCGCAAGCTCTATGACTCCGCCAAGAAGCTGCTGGAGGATGAGATTTCCTCCGCCCTGGATATTCCTGGCAAGGAGGTGGAGTCTATCCTGCTGTCAAAGCTGGAGCCCATGGGACTGGTTCGGGATGCAAAGCACTCCGCCAACACCAATAGCTTTGACGATGACGAGGAATTCCTGGACGACGACACTGAAATCATCAATGACGATGACGACGATGATGATGATATGGACGGGGATGAGGATTAACAGCTGATGGACATTGCCGTCATCATAACGGCGGCTGGTTCCTCCACTCGCATGGGAGGCCAGAAGAAGGAGTACCGTTTCCTTCCTGATGGTGGAGGAACGGTGCTTTCCGCCGCCACCGAAGCATTCCTTTCAGCCATTCCGTCAGCAGCAGCTTTTCCCTCAAATCCCACCAATTCCATTACAGACCATCTTCATCCAAGGCTCACCACCGTGGTCATTACCCTGCCTCCCGACTCAGGGGAAGATGGTGCCAAGGCGACTCGACAGGCACTCTTCGCCTCCTCCAGGCTTGCGACCATCTGGAAAGACGACGCTGCCCCATACGCCAAAAACAAGGAAGTGCAGGGGAAGCCGCAGCTGGTGATGGTGGAGGGAGGCAAAAGCCGGCAGGAGTCAGTGTTCAAGGCACTGCAAGCCTTGGAGCAGTCCTCCGCTCCCGCTGCAAAGTCCCCCCAGAACAAACCACCGCCACCAGACCTTGTCCTCATCCATGATGGAGCCAGACCCTTTGTCTCCCGAAAGGAAATCCAAGAGGTGGTGGCGGCCACCATCAAGCACGGGGCGGCGGCCTGCGGAATCCCTCCGGTGGACACCCAGAAGGAAATGAACCAGCAGGGATTCATCCTGCGCCATCTGGACCGGAACAAGCTGGTGGCCATCCAGACTCCCCAGGGCTTTGCCTTCAAACCACTGCTGGAAGCCCACCGAAAGGCCGCCGCCGCTGGATTTGACACCACCGACGACACTGCCATCTGGGGAGAATACCTGGGGCCGGTGAAGATTACGCCAGGCTCAGTGGACAACAAGAAGATAACCTTTCCGGGCGATTTAGAAAACTGCTCCAGCTCACATTGTCCCCACAGAAACCCCGCCGACAACATTTTTCCTTCCACCATCGAAAACAATGCCCCAAGGAGTGACACCATGAAAATACGTACTGGACTGGGTTATGACCTGCACCGGCTGGAGGCGGGCCGTCCGTTGATGCTCGGAGGCGTCCCCATCCCCTTCCCTAAGGGAGAAGCCGGCCATTCTGACGGAGATGTGCTGCTCCATGCCATTACCGATGCACTGCTGGGGGCCGCAGCCCTAACGGACATCGGGGAGCTCTTCCCCCCCTCGGAGCCTTTGTGGAAGGGGGCAGACTCACGGCAACTGCTGGTGGCGGCCTGGAAGCTGGTGGTGGAAGCAGGCTGGCAGTTGGAAAACCTGGACTGTGTGGTGGCCATACAGGAGCCAAAGCTCCTTCCGTATCGCACCGCCATTCGGGAAAGCATCGCCGCCACCCTACAGGTGGAGGTGGAGCAGGTCTTTGTAAAGGCAAAGACTGGTGAAAGGCTTGGACCAGTAGGCACTGGAGAGGCAGTGGAGGTGTGGGCTACCTGCCTTTTGACAAAAGAGTAAAAAAATTGCCAGCCCATCGGCACCTCAGAAAACAGGGGATGGAATGAGCTGGCAACTACACGAGCCGGAGCACCGGCCATGATGCATCTTATCGATCGGACTTGAACAGATCCAAAATCAGATTTACCTCGGAAACTGAAATATTCATGGAGTTTGCAATCTCCGCAGCATCCCAGCCACGACGGGCCAAATCCTTTACATACTGACGCTTTGCCATGGAGGTAAGCTCCGAGCTGGAAGCATCACTTTTAGGATTGTCGTGCTTGTAGATGGTATGCAGCAGGTTGATATGCTCATCAGCCACCTTTGCAACCTCCTGAATCCGTTCCTCCGTCCTGACAATGCCAGCTTGAGCATTCAGAACCCTATCGATACGATCCTCTGCCTGATTCAGAATGGTATCAAGGGAGTTCAACTTCTCCATCGCTTCGTTTATGCGTCCATTGCTTTCCAACAGATGGGTGACATCACTATGGACACCCTGAATTTTTGGAGGAATGGACTCAAGCTCCTCGTTGAACCCATTGATTCTGCCCTCCAGAACCTCCAGCTTACTGTAGGCATTCTCCACGTCCTGCACGGTCCTATCGATGAGCTGGTCCCTTCGCTCCAGCTCGTCATACCGATTGGAAATAACTCCCAGGGAATCATGGAACGTTTTGATTTCAGTGTCGATCTGGCGCATATTCTCGTCAATCTGCTGGAGCATCTGAATCTTTGAGTCCATGGAGGTGGACAGATCCTTCAGCTGGTTGAACTCATCCTCCAGCCGCTCGATGTACGCCTTTTCGTCAGTGAAGCGCTGAAGCTTGTCGTTCAGGTCCTTGTCCAGCTGAGCGAGACGCTTGAATTCTTGATCAAGATTTGCCAAATCGGTGCGGAAGACTTCCAGCTTGGTCAGCTCGCCTTGGAGGGAGGCCAACTCGCTCTCCAGATTGTTCTTCAACTCGCTGGTGCTCTCAATCAATGGAATCTGGGATGCCAGATGCTTGATGCGCTGATCCATATCATCAAATCTTACAATCATGTCACTCTCACGGGCATGGAGCTGCGCCATGATGTCCTTTTGAGCGGCGTCATTCCTGTCACGTATATCCTGGGCAACAGCCTGCATCTCCTTGATCACACGCTCGGTCTCCCTCACCTGATCGGCGAGCTGTTGCTGGCTCGACTGGTAGGCGGCGGCGTAGCTGGCGTCAAAGCCCTCCACAAACTGGCTTGACTTGGACTCGAAGTCCTCCAAAACAGTTTGTGCACTCATCTTGATGCCCATCAGCTTCTCCTCCAGCGTCTTCTTCTGTTCGCTGATCTTGGAGGACAATTCATTGACATCGGACTGGAACGTGGTTCGCATGGTGGCCAGGGTGGTGGCAGTAGAATCAGACAGCTCCTTGATGCGGGTGTCCATAATCTGCCTGTGCTGGGCAAACTGCAGGTTAAACTCATCCAGAGTGGACTTGATTTCCTGCTGGGACTGCTGCAGCTGATCCCGAGCGGCTGCCTCGATGGTGGAGAACTTGCCGTCGTAGACCTTCCGTGTTTCCTCGAACTGCTGACTCATCTTGTTCTTCCAATCCTGGAAGTTGGACAAGACATCATTTACAGTGTCGCGACTGATAGCATCAGCCTGTTGAGCCTGGGTTCGCAGTGACTCCAGCTGGTCGGACATCTCCTGCCGAGCAGCATTCAGTTGCCCAAGGGATTCAATGCTGTAGTTGTCCAAGTCCTGCTTCAGCTGCTCCGCCGCAGAAGTCCGGGCATCAGCAAAAAGCGCTGAATACTGAGCGGTGAAGTCTGTCAGTCGCTGCTCCATCTGCTGCACCTTATCGGAGAAGTCCTCCTGAACCTTTTGAGAGGTATTCTTCATAGTGGACAGAGCATCACTGGACTGACGCTGCACCTGCTCCAGCTGCTGGCGCAATTGACTGGCCTTGTCTGCCTCCATATCCTTCCACTGAGCCTCGTACTCCTGCTGCAATGTCAGCAAGCGGGCATCAAAGTCTTGTTGCCAGGCAGCAATGCGCTGGTTGAGGGATACCGCACGCTCCTGGAGTCCTTCCTGATACTGCTCCTGAAAGTCCTTGAGCTTTGCGGAAAGATTGTCCAGAGAATTGTCCTTCAACTCATTCAGGCGATCCTCCAGAGAGGACAACTGGTTTTCCAGCTGGCTGGACCGTTGGTTGATGGCCTGCTGGAGCCGATCCTGGGATTCCAGCTGGTCGTCGTTGAAGGACTTGAGCTGGGACAGCATCCGGCGCTGCAGCTCATCCATGGACGTGCGCAGACTCTGCTCCATTATTTCCACATCGTTGCCAGCAGCATCAAACTTGTCAAAGCGATACTGGAGCTCCTGCCGATAGTCCGCCAGCTGGTTGTCAAAGAGAGCGATGAGATCTGTCTTTTGCTGAACGTAGTTGCGTGCCATGTCTGCCATGGAGCCCTTCACCTTCTGGTCGAGATCAACCATGTTCTTTTCCACGTAGGCAGTGAACTCATCAAGCTGCTGACGAGTCTGTCCCTGGCGGAGTTCTAAATCCTGGGCTTGCTGCTCAGAGGATGATTTCATCTCATTCCAGAGGTTGGTCAGGTGATCAACCTGAGAGGACACCTCTCCCTGTGTATCCTCCACCGTCTTCACCATGCTGCTGAGCTTTTCATTAATCTGGTTCGCTCGCTCAGCATATATCGTGCGTGTGTTGTCCCACACCTGAGAGACGCTTGCATCCACATTGTTGCGGAGGTCTTCCACCTTGCTGTTGATTTTGGCACTATGCTCGTCACAAATTTGCTGAGTCTCGCTCCGCATCTGGGAGACCTGCTCCTCAACATGATTCCGCAGCTCTTCAACCTGTCTGTTGATTTCAACACGATGCTCGTTACAGGTTTGCTGCGTGTTGCTCCGCATCAGAGAAACTTCCTCATCAACATACTCCTGCACTTCATCCACCCGACTGTTGATTTCACTGCTTTTCTCGTCGCAGATTTTCTGGGTGTCGTTCCACACCTGGTTGACCTGCT
>CAMGSV010000176.1 GCA_946061495.1 uncultured Spirochaetales bacterium
CCTGGTTATGAGAACTTTTATGAGTCATATGAGTAAACCAAACTTGTTCTGCACATCTTTTCATATTTTCTTTTTGAATATGAACAAGAAATTCTTGCTACTATAAATACAACTATCGGGAAAATTATATTTGCAACAGCGCTATTCCATTCTACATTAGTCAAGAAAAAATAGGTTAATAATATTCCTAGGAAAAAATTTAGAGCCACCAAAAGAACGGGGGACCTTGAATAAGGATTTCCATTGCATTTACCCTGCTTCTTCATATGCATGTGTTTCTCCTAATACAACGATTCTATAGCATTTCTTGGCATGTATAAAGCATTTTTTTAGAGCAAATGTTGAGGAGAGAAGTTTGATCAAAAGCAATTCAGGCCACAGCTCCGCAGCCCAGAGCGATTTTGGTGATTCGTGCCTCCCATGTTCTCTCCTTGAATTCTATTCCATACGCTCATACAACAAAAAATATATTCCATCCTTAATCACTATCTGATTGTAATTCAGTGCTTCTATGACAACTCCTATGTGTTTTTCATCTGCCTTGATATAAAGCACTTCCTTGAACATCCTTTTAGGAACAGGATAACCCAAAAAATACTACGTCCTGCTGCTATAGTTGCAGAAATTCCTTTTGAATGTTTACTGCTATTATCTACCCAATAAAAATTCCCACTAGGTGGTAAGTTATTTCGATCTGTAAATGTTGTTGCAGGAATTACATATATTGCTTTTCCGTCAATATGTTTATGGGTTCCCTTGCATTTATTTGTATTATGGGAACATACAAATGAAACTGAAGAAGGCTGAGCGTCTCTGTATTTTATATAAATGTCCTTGGGAATTTCAATAAATCTATACTCCCTAAATTTATTATTACCAAGTTTGTTGGTATCATATTTTGTCTCAGAGTATCCCCAAGCTATAAAATCCGTTCCATCCCAAAATTCTGCTCCGTCAGTAATATCGTCATGTCCTTCCAACACATAAATTGCTGCTCGCCTAGCCAAATTTGCTTGAGCAGTTTTCGTGGAATCCAACAGGTATGTTTTACCCTGTACAGAAGAATACCCCGAAGCCAAAAGAGAACTCCATGTTTGTTTTGTTGTACTTGAACGGTTTTTACTTGCGAAAGCTACCGCTTTATATTCGTTCAACTCTTTAGTGGCGCATTCTTTCATCACTACATCACATATATATCTAAAATCGTCATATTCACAATTTAAATCAATGCAGTCACTTGTGGTGTATGACGTTTTGAATTCTTCAACGGAATATACTTTTCGGGATGTTCCTTTATATTTTTTATTTTTTTCATCTGCTTCACCCGTTGTTCTTTTATAAAAATACCCCTCAACAGTAGTGTTGGAAAGTTCTGGCTGTATGGAACTGGTTGCCAATGGAACTTCTACGGTAGCCTTTGAGCTTTCTGCTACTTTCTGTGCGGAAATCTCGAAAATATACGGTATAAAGAAGCTCAGACTGGCTTTGTCTTTAAATTCAATGAATCTTCCGCTTATTATCTCATCGTAAGTTTTATTCTTTATGTTCTCGTTCTCTCGCAAATCGTAATTTATGTGGTAGATGTTTATCAATAATTCCTTTATTTCAGAATCTGACAACACACTGCCAAGTGTTACTGCTGAAAACTCTGCTCCAGAAACATCCTTTGCCATATCGTCAAAAGATCTTTCTGTAAATTCATATGGTGTAAAATCAAATGGAATCTTTATTATTTCATCAAATTTTACAATATGGTTCTTGTCTAATTCATTTATTGCAATTATTTTGTTAAACAAGACATTACAACTATAATCAGAGCCGTACAATTTATCAAAATAGAATACAGTATGTATATATTCTGATATTGCATAGATGTTCGCACCATCAGTTTTCAAAGTTTCTGGTATTTTTCTTTTTTGCGAAATCCATTTGCTGACCAATGAGTCCCTTCCTCGCAGACAGAAATTGAAAAAAGAACATTCTCCACTCATACATTCCTCCTACAATATTTTCACTTTGCCTACAGGCAGCTCATTTTCTGTGATATACCCTTCTGAATTAGTCTGTCCTTTCCTGCATGAACCATCTGCTAATTTTAATATGTAAGGGTAGTTTCTCAAAAGCTTCCCATTCATACTTAATTTTGCAATAAAATCTGCATAAACTTCCAACACTCCACTTTCCCCACTGGTGGCCCCACCGCCGCCTCCTGGTCAACCGGGCCGTGCATCCGCTCCTCCATCCGTCTCAGTCGCTCCCGCTGGCTGTCCGCATCGTCCTCGTCTGGGGTGTAGGTCACCTGCCACTGGCATTTGATTTTGCCACCACTCACGACGGCGGACAGGGTGGTTACTGGGTCGTCCTTACCGTCAGCGTCTTTTTCTATAAATGGAAACAGGGCAATTGTTCATTAAAAAATTGGCAATGCTATTGTTCCAACATCTTTGAAAATTCAATAAGAACAGAGGCAAGTTCCTGTCTTTGTGCTGCATTATGTGATACAAGCTGTACCTAGACTCCATCCCCTTCCAGTACATATTGGCTGATTCAGTGCAAAGAAATCCCGTTCCCGTATCCAAAATGTACAGAAAGCAACTCCTGACTCCTTCGCTCTCTAACACAAAATCCAATTCCATGCCAGCAACCTTTCTTTCCACCATAAACAACAATACATTTTCTGACAGCGGTATCATATCGTAGTTAAAAACAGTTGCCTCCATAAAATGCTTTCTCTCAGTCCACAAATCTTGCCTGTACGCCATATATTCCAATCCTTCCACAAAATTTTCTAGGGATTCTGGCAATGAGTTAAAATACTCGCAATAGTAAACGATGGAGGGCATTATGAATTCAATCTCATCCATAGTTCTCCATATCTTTGCATTCACATTGGAGACAGCACTACAAATTATAATGAAAATAAGAAGCGTTCGCATTTTGACCTCAGCTCACCTCAATTTTTTTAATTGCAAGCCATTTTGCAAGGCATACTTATTATACATAATCCCTCCCATATACCCTGCATCTCTTTCAACTTTCTGTGCACTGGGTTCTAAAATTAGACGGTTTGAGCCGTTCACACCAATCATTTTCAAATCATTCTGAACAGCATGCCAAGCCTCATGTGCCACAGTATCAATAAATTCTGCATATCCATGCTCAAGTGCATTCTTAACATCTATCACGATTATGTTCCGAGGAACATTCGTCTCCGTATTTAAAAAGGGGTCAAAAAAACCACACGTATCATCTGAATGTCCAGTATGCCTAAATGTTTCGTAGCGTTTTCTCACATCATCCAACTGAATCTTTCCCTTGTTCAGCATATCATCCAATTTATCACTAAGCATGATCTCACTCTCATCCTCTGCATTATCCCGAATAAACTTTGCCGCTGAATATAACCATGTTCTCACTTTTTGAATATCCTCCTCCAAGCTAATTGCCTCCACCTGCTGCCCCACAATAGGATTCTCCTGCTTAGACAGCTCCTTGTGCTGAAGCTCCACAGATGCAGGCTCGTCTGAAAATGCCATTGGCTCCAGTTTCATCTGTTGCACTTGCCCCCGCTCCCGCTCTATCTCACTCACCCGCTTCTTCTCACTCTGATTTCATTGTCTGTTCGCATAAAAGTTGCCATATAAATCCCACCAGTAGCACTACAAGAGGTTTTCCAAACTCAATGAGTATGATCTCACCATATATTGTCAAATATAGTTTATTATTAATGTTCACAAGAATGAGAATGATAAAGTAAACACTCCATATCATAAACAGAGCAATCAATCCATATAGCAACATTTTTTTCTTTTGCTTTGACAAGAAACAGGACAGATCATATGAAAACTGTAGAAACAGCATACCTCCAAGAACGAGATACAACCACCGCCTAGGGTGATATTCAATAGGCATCAAGAAATTGGCAATCACTAGGTAGCCAACCAATGCCACTACTCGTATCAAATGACGATTCAACAGGGGGAGGACAGCCGCAAAAAGAGAGAGGCAGTTGGAAATGAGAAAGGTGGAAAGTCCAAGGGCTATATCCCCACGATATCCAATATATCCGACTTCTTTCAAAAACCACAGTAGCACCTCATACCAGTGCATATACGTGACAGCCAAAGCTGTCATGAAGGCTGATTTCCCAAATTTACACCATACACTATTCAGAATATTTCCACATCCCATATTCCGCCCTCGTCAATTTGTTTATAGGCAACTCTAAAAGTTCTTTTCTGCTCGCTCCATTTCCTTGAATGGTAACTTCTGTAATTTTAGAACCATCTGGTCGACATATTGCTCTCTCTATATGTACATTAAAACAAGATGCTCCGTATAATGCTCCCCTCAAAACAAAATAATGATCATATACATTATTATATTCAGGTTTAAAGGTCCCATTACTAAACCAAATACCTACTTTACTTGTTTTCTTGATTGCTTTGGAAACATCACCCTCGTACTTCTCTAAATACAGGCGCATGGTGTCCACGGCAAATGGAATCTGGCCTATTGCATCCGCCCAATAAGGCTTGTTGCCAACCATTACAAGAAGGTACTTATCGGCTCCGTCAGCGACAAATTTCCAGTCTCCGCTGGCATACTTTGCATAAGCATTCGAAGGTCTGTTAATCAGGGCAAAGTCTATAATGTCCTGCCAAGTAAAATGTTTGTATGCCCCATACTCCTCCGTCCCTGTCTCCAAGCACCGTGGATTGATCCAAATAAGTCTGCGGTACTTGTCCGCCAGTGGCTCAAACCACTGGACTGCATGTTCGTCATACAAATACTGGGCCGTCATGATGTCAAATTTATTCTCATCGGCTTCTGTTGGTTCCAATGCAAACAGGGGGCATCCGCTCTTCCGGGTGATTATCCAGATTTGGGGCACTTCTATCCGACCATAATTCAAGGAGTATGTGCTTATTTCTTGTCTCCCATAGGGCAGGTAGAACACTTCCCCATTCATGTACTCGAAGTGAAACTGATTTCCATCAATTTCAATGCTGAATGTATAACGCTTCATTTTAGGCTGATCCTCAATACAATGTTTCCTAAAGGCAGCTCCCCTTCCTTTATTGAACCACCAGCAACTCTTCCTTCTATCTTATAGGTGTCCGAAAATTCCAGATGGTATTTCATGTCCTTTACCTCTGAACTTGACTTGTAGTATGTTACCTCTTGATGAATTAAATGGCATTGGTGTGTATGTCGAAACTTCACTAGTAACAATAATGACTTTCCCTTTTTCTTT
>CAMGSV010000177.1 GCA_946061495.1 uncultured Spirochaetales bacterium
ACCAGATTGACCTGGACGAGCGGCTCTATCTGCGTCATGCCATTCCCACCCTGCAGGACAAGATTCGGACCCTCGTGGCGGTGCTGGCAGACATTGCGGACCAGCACAAGGAGAGTCTCCTCAGTGGCTACACCCACCTGCAGCGTGCTCAACCGGTGACCTTGGGCCACCACCTGTGCGCCTGGTGCTGGATGCTGCAGCGTGATTGCCAGCGGCTGGAGGATGCCCTGGGCCGCATCCAGCTGAGTCCCCTGGGAGCGGGTGCCCTAGCAGGCAGTTCCCTTCCCCTGAACCGTGAGATGGTGGCCCGGGAGCTTGGTTTTTCCGGCGTCACCCAGAATTCCCTGGACACGGTGGCGGACCGGGACTACTGCATCGAGTTCACCGCCGCCTTCTCCCTGCTGATGGCCCACCTTTCCCGCTTCTGCGAGGAGATTATCATTTGGTCAACGGAGGAATTCAAGTTCATCGACTTGTCCGAGAAGTGGTCCACCGGCTCCAGCATCATGCCCCAGAAGAAGAACCCAGACTTTGCCGAACTGATTCGAGGCCGGACGGGCCGGGTCTACGGCAACCTCATGGCTCTGCTCACCATGGTGAAAGGACTGCCCCTATCCTACAACCGTGACATGCAGGAGGACAAGGAGAGCCTCTTCGATGCCTACGACACCGCCCTCTCCTGCGTGGAGGTGTTCACCAAGATGATAGGGACCGCCCGATGGAACAAGGAGCGGATGGAGGCCTCCTGCATCGGAGGCCACGCCAATGCCACCGATATGGCGGAATACCTTGTTCGCAAGGGGATGCCCTTTAGGACGGCCCACGGCGTGGCGGCCAAGGCGGTGCGGATGTGCATTGAACGGGGGTATAATATAGAAGACTTGACTCTGGAGGATCTTGTCTCATGCTCTCCACTGATTGAGGCCGATATCTTCTCCCTCATCACTCCCGATGCCTGCATGAGGGCCAGAGGTTTGACTGGTGGGCCTGCCCCGGAGTCGGTTGCCGTGCAAATCACGGTGCTGAAGGCGTGGTGCAAGCGAAAATAGATATTTCGTATGAAAAATTATCCAAAAGGTTCAAAAAGTCCTTGACGAATAAGAGTTTGAGGGTTAAAATTCGGATAGAAATGCTTTTCTACATACGAAAGATTTGTGGAAATTTTTGTAGGAATAGGAGGAATCTATTGTGGAAGCATTGAGCTTAGCTCGGGCCCAATTTGCGGTTACCACCATCTACCACTTCTTGTTCGTACCGCTGACCATCGGTCTGTCATTCCTTGTGGCAGTTCTTGAGTCAGTGTATGTGAAGACTGGAGATGAGAAGTACAAGCAGATGGCCAAATTCTGGGGAAAGTTGTTCTTGATTAACTTTTCCATGGGTGTTGTTACCGGTATCGTGCAGGAGTTCCAGTTCGGAATGAACTGGTCCGGATATTCCCGCTTTGTGGGTGATATCTTTGGTGCCCCTCTTGCTATCGAGGCATTGGTAGCCTTCTTCATCGAGTCAACCTTCCTGGGTGTCTGGATTTTTGGATGGGAGAAACTGTCAAAGAAGGTTCACCTTCTGTCAATCTGGCTGGCAGCCATTGCAACATCCTTGTCTGCCTTCTGGATTCTGTTGGCAAATTCCTTCATGCAGAATCCCGTTGGATATGCACTGCGGAATGGACGTGCTGAGATGGAGAGCTTTACTGCCCTGTTGACCAATGGTCACCTGTGGTGGCAGTTCCCCCACGTGCTGACTGCTGGTCTCACCACTGCAGGCTTCTTCATTGTTGGCGTCTCCGCCATCAATCTGTTGAAGAAGAACAACAATCCCTTCTTCGAGAAGTCCTTCAAGTTCGGTGCCGTTGCCGGTCTGGTGGGTGTTGTTCTGGTCATCTTTGTTGGTCACGGACAGATGGTTTCCATCAAGGACGAGCAGCCCATGAAGGCTGCTGCCGCCGAGGCTTTGTGGGAGACTGCAGATCCTGCTCCCTTCACCATCGTGGCTACCATCGACCAAGAGGGTCGTAAGAATACCAGTGCTGTTGAACTACCTGGAATGCTGAGTATGCTGTACTATCTGAAGCCCTCCGGTGAGGTGCTGGGTATCAATGATGTGCAGGCCCAGATGGAGGCAAAGTATGGTCCTGGTGACTATATTCCCCCTGTTGCCGTATTGTTCTGGAGCTTCCGTGTGATGGTTGGTGCTGGTTGTCTGATGCTGCTGCTGGGTATCATCGCTGTCATCATTTCCCGCAAGAGCAAGCCTCTGTATGATTACAACAAGCTGATGGTAGTGTTTGCCCTGTCTTTGGGCCTGCCCTTCCTGGCCAATACCTTCGGATGGATTATGGCCGAGATGGGACGGTATCCTTGGCTGGTATACGGATTGCAGAAGCTGGAGGATGGTGTTTCCACCGTAACAGGTTCTGGCAGTGTGCTTATCTCCTTGGTGGGCTTCATCCTGATTTATACCGCTCTGGCAATCGCCGAGATTTTCCTGATGGTTCGCCATGGAATCAAGAATCCTGTCACCGACAAGGAAATCGTTGAGAATGAAAAGGAGGCTTCACTGTGGACTTAAACACATTGTGGTTTATTCTGATTACGGTGCTTTTCAGCGGCTTTTTTGTGCTGGAAGGATTTGACTACGGTGTCGGAACTCTGCTGCCCTTCGTGGCAAAGAACGATACCGAGCGTCGTGTTGTCTTGAATACCATTGGTCCCCACTGGGATGCCAATGAGGTTTGGTTGTTGACTGCTGGTGGAGCCATCTTCGCTGCATTCCCCAACTGGTATGCAACATTGTTCAGTGGCTTCTATCTGGCCCTGTTTGCCATCCTTTTTGCTCTGATTATTCGTGGTGTCGCCATTGACTTCCGCAGCAAGAATGATAGCGCTACCTGGCGCAAGACTTGGGATATCTTGTTCTGTGTTGGTTCACTGTTGCCCTCCGTTCTCTTCGGTGTGGCAGTCAGCAACTTCATGACTGGTGTGCCCATCGATGCAAACATGGAGTATGCAGGAAACTTCTTCACCCTGCTGACCCCCTTCACCCTGTTGGGTGGTGTTACCGTGCTGCTGGTTCTGACCTTCCACGGTATGCTCTTCCTGAAGCTGAAGAATGGTGTGCAGGCTATTGAGGATCGCATTAAGGCCATGGGAACAAAGTTGGGACTGGTTATGCTGGTGGTGACAGTGGCTTGGGTTGTGTTCGCAGCCTTCAAGACACGGTTGCTGACCAACGGTCCCATCGCCATCATCGCTGTGGCTTTGGCTGCGGTGCTGCTGATTCTTGCGGTGCTGCTGCAGGCCAAGGGACTGGACGGAAAGGCATTTATCTGTTCCTCCCTGGCAATCGTCATGGTGGTGGTGACCGTGTTCTTCTCCATGTTCCCCAGTGTCATGATTTCCACCCTGCCTGGTGGAGTGAGCCTTGACATCTGGAATGCAAGCTCCAGTCCCAAGACCCTGAAGATTATGACCATCGTTGCCCTGACTGCGGTGCCTGTCGTTCTGGCCTATCTGGTTTGGAGCTACTGGGTGTTCCGCAAGCGGGTTACTGAGAAGGAACTGCACTATTAATGTCCCTGTTGGACACAAAAGGTCATCGACCTTTGAGCCGATGACGTAACTGATATGAGGCTGGTTGTAGGATTTCCTATGGCCAGCCTCATTTTAATGGAAGAAACTGTGCTTTTGTATCATTCCTCCTGCATTGGTACACTATATTTGTTGACTCAGTTTTTTGAAAGGTTAAAGTAAACTTTATGTTTAGTAAGGCTCTTTGGCGGGCACAGGACAAAAAGGCACTGAGGTGCCAGGTTCTTGTCCTTGTCCTTTCTCTTTGCTCCGGTGCTTGCACTGCGGTACAGGCCCTAGTGGTGGCAAAGATTGTCAATCGGATTTTCTTTCTAGCCCAACCAATGACCTCGGTCTATTGGCTTTTTGTTCTGTTGGTGGCGGTGATTGTGCTGCGGGGCATCTTCCAGTGGATTGAGGAGCGGTTTGCCCTTGCTGTGGCGGGAATTGTCAAGCACAGCCTGCTGGAGCGTCTGCTGGAGCAGGTCGGTGTCCTGGGCCCTGGTGAGATGGACCACCAGCAGCGGGGTGAATTCTTTGTTCTTTTGACTCAAGGACTGGGCAATCTGGATGTGTATTTTTGCCGCTATCTGCCCCAACTGTTCAAAAGTGTCCTGATTCCCATAGCCTATTTGCTGGTGGTTTTCCCCTTAGACTGGATTTCCGGCCTTATCTTTTTGGTGACTACCCCCTTGATTCCTGGCTTTATGATGCTCATTGGCAAGTGGAGCCGCAGGATGGCGGGGTCTAGCTGGGAGGCCATGGCTCGCATGGGCGGTTACCTGCAGGATGTGCTGGCGGGGCTTGCCACCCTGCGGAATTGGAACCGGGAATACAAGCAGGAGCAGAAAATTCGCAGGGTGAGCGACGATTTCCGCCTTGCCACCATGAAGACCATGCGGGTCGCCTTTCTCTCCGCCCTGACACTGGAGCTTTTTACCACCATCAGCATTGCCCTGGTGGCAGTGGGGCTGGGAATTCGTCTTGCCGATGGCAGAGAGGTCTTTGAGGTGGCCCTTTTCATCATCCTTTTGGCACCTGAGTACTTCCAGCCCCTGCGTCAGTTGGGCCAGCGGTACCATGACAGCCAGAACGCCATTTTGTCCGCTGACCAGATGTTTCAGTTCCTTGGACAAAAGGCCTCCACCAAAAAGCCTGCTGTCTCGCAGGAAGCTGAGGGGAACAGGAGGGGAGCGGAGGTCGCTCCTGGGGTGGAGCTTCGGAACCTCTCCTTCAACTGGGGGGAGCGGGAAATCCTTCGGGATTTGAGTCTGCGGCTGGAGCCTGGTGCCGTCTATGCGGTGGCTGGACGCAGCGGTGCGGGTAAGACCACCCTGCTGCGGATTCTGGCTGGAGCTCTGACCCAGAAGTCTGGGGACTTGCTGGTGGACGGCAGGGAATTTATCGGGTGGGAAAATCTTTCGGTGATTCCAGCCCAGCCCTATTTCTTCCGTGGAACGGTGCTAGAGAACATTACGTTAGGTCGGCAGGTGTTTCGGCAGCAGGTAGAGGAAATCTGTAGGGCGATTGGAGCCCATGAGTTTATCTCGAAGCTCCCCCAGGGGTACGATACCCTGTTGGGCCAGGAGGGCCAGCGACTTTCTGGTGGTCAGGGACAGATGGTTTCCATTGCTCGGGCTATGG
>CAMGSV010000178.1 GCA_946061495.1 uncultured Spirochaetales bacterium
AGCAGCACCCTCGTAACGTGCAGGTAGTCGGTTCAAGTCCGACAGTTGGCTTTTATGGAGGAGTTGAACCGACTACCGAAAAGGTTCCGCTTTTTGCGAAAGCAAAAGGCGATAGTGAGGCGAAAGCCTCACGCAAAGTCCGACAGTTGGCTTTAAAGGAAAGGGCACCCTTGGGGTGTCCTTTCCTTTTTTATACCTTGAATTGTTCTATGCGGATGGAAATGTCCTTGATGGTGGTTTGCATCCGTTCGCTGATTTCCGACAAGATTTGTCCTCGCTCAAAAATCCTCTGGGCTTCTGTATTCATGTTGTTCATGCTGGAATCCATCTGGTCTGCAGCCACCTGTAGGTTCTTCACCTCATCCAGGATGAGTCTGTTGCCCATGGCCATTTCGGTGGAGGCGGTTCGAACCTCTAGGGTGCTGTTGTTCATGGAGCGGAGGGCGGTGGCGACCTGCTGGGAACCAGCGGCCTGTTCCTCCATGGCTCCCTTGATCTGCACTACCAGCAGGTTGGTGTCCTGAATCCTGTTGGAAACGGAGTTGAAGGTTCTGCTGGATTCCTCTGATACGGAAACCATCTCCTCGATGGCTGAGTGAATCTTGGTGAGCTGGGTACCGATGTTGCGGGACTGCTCGGAGGAGGTTTCCGAAAGCTTGCGGATTTCGTCGGCAACAACGCTGAAGCCCCGTCCTGCGTCACCGGCGTGGGCTGCCTCGATGGCGGCGTTCATGGCCAGCATATTTGTTTGCTCGGCGATGGAGGCAATGACGGCGTTGGCCTCATGGAGCATCTGGGACTGCTGCTCAATCTCCACAATGCGCTGGTTCACATCATCCTGCTTTTCGTTTCCAATTTGAATTTCTTGGGATAGGGTCTGGAAGAGCGTGGCCATCTTTTCAATGGAACTGGTGACGGCGGTGATATTGGCCAGCATCTCCTCGATGGAGGCGGAGGCTTCGGTGACTTCTGTAGCTTGGTTCTGGATCATGCGTTCCAGGGACTGGATATTTGAGGAAATCTGGTTTACCGTTCCAGCTGTCTCCGATACACTTGCAGCCTGCTTGCCCATCTGGTTGCGGACCTGCTTGATGCCTGAGGAAATCTGGTTGATGGCCTCCACCGTCTCGAAGGTGCTGCTGCTGAGCTGGTGACCTACAGACTCAAGGTGGATTTTGGAACGCTTGATGTCCCCCACGGTTCCCTGGAGCTTTTCGGTAAATTTATTGAAGCCCTGGGTGATGGAATTCATCTCCTTGAAGGACTTGAAGTCAAGGCGCTTGGTGAGGTCGGCACTTCCTTCCGTCAGGTCATAGATGTTGTGGTCAAGAATCTTGAGGGGCCGTACGGCAATCTTCAGGATGACCATGCTGATGACGATGGCGGCCACAATCAGCATGGTGGTGCTGCTGAGGGACATGGTGAGCAGCATGGATTTGACGGTAGTCTCGTTCTTCTGTTCCGCCACGGCAATTTGCTGTTCCATGTCGTCAACATAGTTGCCGGTGGAGATGGCCCAACCCCAGGGGGCAAAATAACCGGAGTAGGACAGCTTAGGGGCGACGGTAACGCCGTCGGCCTTGGTGAAATAGAAGGAGTTGAAGCCGCTCTGCTCCGGACCAAGGCAAGCCTGCAGAATGGACTGCACAATCATGACGCCGTTCTGGTCCTCAAGGGTATAGCGATTCTGTCCCTCGTTGTGGGTGAGGATGGGATGCATCACCAGAATGTAGTCCTTGTCATCTATCCAGAAATAACCTGACTTGTCCTCACGATACCGCATGTCGCGGATGATTTCCTTGCCTTGGTACTGGGCTTCCTCCAGTGTCAAGATGCCTTGTTGCTGCTGTTCATGGAGCCCCTGCAGGATGGAAAGTGCTGCTTGGACTTGGGACTTGATTTCAGCTCGGTAGCCATTGTACATAGCTACCTTGTAGTTTTTGTTGGAAGCCTGATGGGCTGACTTGATGTGGTAGATGGCAAAGGCTCCCACACTGTAGGCCACAACGACAGCGATGAGAATGCTTGTAATGACAAGGACTGAGCTGAGTGATGTAGATTTCTTCATGATAGGTATCCTTAAATAGAGGATGAATTTAATGGAATAGATTATATCATTGTGCATAAATCATAGCAAGAAATATTTCCACAACGGAAGGTTTTGGGCTATACTTTCCCCATGACTTCCCGTACCGACATCCTTATCCTCCAGCCTCCCCTGGTGCAGCTGAACACGGCGTATCCCGCTGGCGCCTACCTTAAGTCCTTCTTCTCCCAGTTGAAGGAGGACTATCCCCAGTGGAGCTTGGGCCACATCCGCTGGGTGGACTGCTGCAACCGCCTGTTCCACCGTATATTTTGCCGACAGGGCCTGGCCCATATCTTTTCTGCCACGGAAAAGCGGGCCTTGGCCCAGGCGGAGCGGTGGGAGCAGGAGGGTCGCCATGAGGAGGTCTTCAACGTGCGGCGGTATCTGAGCCAGAAGGAGGACTGGATCCGCTGGATTGACGCTGTCGTCGCCATAGTGCAGGGACAGGGACGGGAGCTCTGCCATGATTTCGTGGCCTCGCCGGCAGTGCCTCGTGGCCAGCGGATGGAGAATTTCATGGCGGGGTTGGATGCCATGCCCACGGTGGACGAGGGGGTGATTCTGGCCTCCCTGGCCTTGGCAGACGTGGCGGACTACATCGCTGCCTTCTATGACACCTCCTTTCAGCTGGTGCGGTACGGCGAGTCTTTGGCTGCCAGCCACCGGGGATTTGAGGTGGTGGAGCAGGGGATGGAGGCTCCGGTGCTGCGGGACTTCTACCAGCCGGTGGTGGCAGATTTGGTGCAGCAGGCGAGAGAGCAATTGCAGGGAGGCAGCCGTCTCCTGGTGTGTGTCAGCTGTCCCTTTCCCGGAACCTTGGCGGCGGCCCTGTACACCTGCCGCTACTTCAAGAAGCAGCTGGGAGATCGGGCCTTTGTGGTGATGGGCGGCGGTTATGTGAACACGGAGCTGCGTCAGGTGCAGGAGCCAGCCTTGGCCGTCTATCTTGATGGTCTAAGCTATGACCGGGGCTATGGCTCCTACTGGGATTTTTTCCGCCGCCTGGAGCAGTGGGATGGTGCAGCGGGACGCTTCCCACCCCAGGTGAAGCGGGAGTCGGTGTACAAGCTGCGTTTTTTTTGTGACGGACAGGAGAACTCATTCGCTGGTGGTGAAAAGGGAAGCGATGGATGGCAGGACTTCGTGGCGGCGGATGCCGGCAACTGGCAGCAGGAGGAATGGCGGGTGGTTCGCCGTGTGGAGGAGGACTTTACCGCCCGCCTGGTGCCAGACTTTTCCGACATTGATTTGAGCCGCTACCCACGGCTGGCGGACAGCACCAATCCCATGCACCGCCTGTGGTCCGACGGAGCCTGGCTCAAGGCCTATCTCGCCCACGGCTGCTACTGGCACCAGTGCGCCTTCTGCGACACCAGCCTGGACTATGTGTGCGGCTACCAGAAGACAAATGTACCGTCCCTCCACGAAAGCCTCTATCGTCAGGCCTACAGCCAGGGGGCGGCAGGCATTCATCTGGTTGACGAGGCGGCACCTCCCAGTGCACTGCGGGATTTTGCCCTGGAGAACCTGCGGAGGGAGCGGCCCCTGGTATTTTGGGGCAACATCAGGTACGAAAAGGTCTTTACCCGCGACCTGGCAGACCTCCTTTCCCACGGCGGCCTGCGGGCGGTGTCTGGGGGAATCGAGATTGCCAGCGGTACCGGTCTGGATGCGGTCCACAAGGGTACCGACCTGGACAGCATCGTGTCTGCCTGCGCCGCCTTCAAGGAGGCAGGAATCCTGACCCATGCCTACATGATCTACGGCTACTGGATGGAGACGCCCCAGCTGCTCATTGACTCCATGGAAACCTTGCGTCAGCTCTTTGCCGCCGGACTTTTGGACAGCGCCTTCTGGCATAAATTCGTGCTGACCCGCCACTCGCGGGTGTTCCAAGAGTGGCGGCAGGGCATGCACCCGGAACTGGTTCCTTTGGATTGGCAGCAGGGAGCGGACAGCATCTTTGCCACCAACGACCTGCGGTTCCAGGGTGAGGAAAAAAGCCGCCGGTACGGTGGGCCGCTGAATACCGCCCTGTCAGCCTGGATGCTGGGGCAGCATCTGGAGCGGCCGGTGCAGAAGTGGTTTCCCTTCCCCATGCCTCGTCCCTCGGTGTCTCCCCGGCTGGTGGAGGAGTCTATCGCCCGCTACGAGGCTCGCCGAGATGAAGCCTATGGGGACTGGAAGCACTTTTCCTGTCATCAGGATGATTACTGCTGGCTGGGGGGACGCCCCTTCGTGAAGGCTGGCACGTCGGGATTTCAGCTGTGCTGGACCTACATGGGTGAGCTGCTGGAGGCGAGGCTGCCTGCTGGCACAAAGCTGGCGGCGGAGGAGCTGTGCCACTGGCTTTTGTCCTGCTCTCCAAAGGTCGCTCTGGGGAAGTCGGTTGCTTGCGACAACCTGCCGCCCCAGCTGGAGGCAGTCTACCAAAGGCTCAGAACCGGGGGCTTGTGTCGGGTACGATGAGATGCAGTTCACAAGCCGGGCTTGCGTCGGGTACGATGAGATGCAGTTCACAAGCCGAGCTTGTGTTGGGGAAAAAAATAACCCCGGAGCTGGTTCGAGGAAACCTGTTCCGGGGTGGTTTACTATATGGGGGGGGGTGGCTTATTTTCCGGTGAGGTAGCCCACCAGTCCGACAACCCAGCCAGCCAGCACCACGTAGAAGCCGATGTAGACGTACTTCAGGAAGCCCTTTGCAATAACCTTGTAGAGGGTATTGTCGTTGAATCCGATGACAAGGATAACGCCACCTGCAATAGATGCCACCAAGGCCACCAGCTGCAGCAACTTCTTGTTCTTTACGTTCAGGAAGTTCAGAATCACGCCTGCCGCTGCTCCCACCAGAATCAGCAGTCCACCGATGGTGACAAAACCGAAATTGTCAAAATTCAGAAAGGCCAGTCCATTGGGTTCAATAGGACCAGCCTTGAGCATGGGCAGGAAAAAGCCCACCACGACCAATGCCATTCCGATGAGGTACAGCATCCCTGTGGACATCTTTTTTTCTTTGCCATACATTGCTCCTTTAAACCAACTGGTATGACCAGTATACCACAAATCGGACCCAAT
>CAMGSV010000179.1 GCA_946061495.1 uncultured Spirochaetales bacterium
AGGGTGTCGTTAATCTTTTCCCTGTCGTCATTTATATTCAAATAATAATCAATGAGCCAAAAGTACTTGTTAATCAGCCTCGGTACCAGGGCGGAAACTCCACCGGTGGAAGACTGAATCTCATTCTCCAGGCTCGTGATGTCCCTCTTCAGATTGCTGAATTCTATGGGTCGCAGCGGACGGGTGATGTTGAGGACACCGTACAGCACTCCATAGACTGGTATCCACTCCCGCATCACCCGCTCCGGATACCCATATTGGCGCACCAACTCTATCAGCCTCAGAATCAGCTCCGAGTCCAGGAACAGCAGGTCGATCTTGTCCGCTGCAAGAAAGAATGCCTCCCGGAAAAAAACCTTCGCATAGTTGTCCTGGCCGCAAAGGGCATAACAGTCCGCCATTTCCGCCAAGATGGGGGCGGCATCCTCCCGCCTGGTGATGTTGTCCAGCAGGGCATTTGCCTCACGCAGATGATCCAATGCCACCTCGAAGGAACCCAGCTGCTTGTGGCAGAAGGCGGCCTTCCTATAAGCCTCCGCCCGCTGGAGCTGCTGGGAATCGTCCAAGTGCTGCTGGTAGTTTCCCAATGCCAGGGTGAACACACCTTGCCGCAGGGCATAGATGCTGGTGTCGTAGCTGTAATCCACCATCCCAGCAATGCTCGTAACAAAATTCTTCCATCCTTCGATGATGCGTTCGCCCTTGTCGAAAGGGATGGTGAGTTTGTCTGCCGCGTTCAACTCTTCCTTCCAGAAGCTGGCGCAGCGGATGGTGAACAATATCTCTTTGTTGTCCAGGTCATCCGCAAGGGCATCTTCAAGAAGGGGTTTTGCCATGGCGGGATTGCCCTCTCTCAGAAGTTCGTATGCCCGGCTCAGTCCGTGATTTTGCTGGGTACTCATAACTACATCTTATTATTATACAAAAAAAAACTCTTTAGTCAATTGCAGTTTTTTAAAAAGCGGGGTGTATTTATAGTATGATTTGATATGGTAAGTCAAGATGTTGTCGGCCCGTTTTCCGTTTTTTTTATAAAAAGATTGCACGGAAGCTCATGTTTTTGACAGAAATTGTTCTTTCGGAGAGATAAAAATTGAAGAATGGAGATTTCCTGTCTGACGAACCAAAGAAAAATCTATTTACACATTCAATATCATTTGCTACTATATCTACCCGATGGCTTCTTCAAAATCAGAAAACAGATCAGTATTGCTGGCTCCCTCCCTTCTTTCTGCGGATTTTTTTTCATTGAAGGAATCCTTCGAATATATGGAAGAAAAGGGTGCCGATTGGGTTCATATCGATGTGATGGACGGAACCTTTGTCCCCCAGATAACCTTCGGACAGCCCGTTGTGAAGGCGCTGCGCCCCCACTCATCCCTGCCCTTTGACGTTCACCTGATGGTGGAGCATCCCGAGACCCAGCTGGAGAGTTTTGCTGCCGCTGGTGCCGATTATATCACGGTTCATTGGGAGGCAACAGTTCATCATCACCGTGTTATGGCTGCAATTCACCAGCTGGGAAAGAAGGCTGGCATCTCCATTGTACCTTCCATTCCCGTCAGCGCCATAGAGGAGATTCTCCCCTATGTGGACCTGGTGCTGGTGATGACGGTGAACCCAGGCTTTGGTGGACAGGAATTCATTCCTCGGGCAGCGGAGAAAATTTCCCGGCTGAAAAAGCTGCGGGAAGAGCATGGGTATAGCTACCTCATTTCCGTGGATGGTGGAATAAATACAGAAACTGCACGTTTTGTAACTGATAAAGGTGCCGATATATTAGTATCGGGATCGTCATTTTTTAGTGGTTCCTTGGTTTTGTGATTTTAAATGGGAGAAAGGTGCCTTATTATGAAAAGAGGAGTATTTCTGGCAGTGTTTCTGTGTCTTTTGTTCTGTTTGCCAGTTACTGGACTCTGGGCGAGGAGTACAGACGAGCAGAATCTTGCGACACTTCAAGGATATGAGGCTTTCCGTGACGGCGACTGGGTGTCTGCCCTGTTCTTTTTACGGAAGGCAGTGGGATATGGCAATGCCAGCCAGGAATCCTGGTATCTGTTGATATTGTCCGAGATGTACGGCCAGGAGTACGAGGCCGCAGCAAAGGATTGTCAGCAGTACATGAAGCTGTTTCCGGAGGGTAGTTTTTATCCCCTGGTGAAGTATCAGTACGGCAGGGCCTTGTATTGCTCTGGCCTGTATCAGGAGACCATAGCACAGTTCTCTGAATTCTGCCATACCTATCCCTCCAGTGAATTCTACCCTTCTGCAGTCTTCTATATCGCAGAGTCGTTCTTCAATGAGTACAATTATAGCTCCGCCAAGTCCCTGTATCAGCGGCTGGTGGAGGATTTTCCTTCTGCGGAGCGGACTCCTGAGGCTCGTGACCGTCTGCTGATGATTGCCCAGGCGGAGCGGGAGGAAAAGCTGCTCTATCTGCTTCGTGTCACGGGGGAGGAGTATTTGGCCGCTAAGGAGGACTACGAGAAGCAGCTCCGTCAGTACCAGTCGGAGGACTCTATGGGGTTGCAGGACCAGCTTTCCAAGAGTTTCTCCGACATAAAAGTTATGCGTTCCACGGTGGAGGAGCTGCAGGGGCAGAATGCGGAGCAGGCTCGTCGTATCGCCCAGCTGGAGGAGGAGAATAAGTACCTTCAGATTTCTGCTGGAGAGGCCCGACGCTTAGCCACAGATTTGGCCACTGCCGCTCCTGCGGTCACTGAGCAGCCAGAGGAGACGACCGCTGTTCCCTCCTTCGGGGAGCCTGTGAAGGAAGAGGGGGCCATGGGGATGGTTGTTCGTTATCCTGAGCTGGAGGTGCTACGAGCCAAGGCTGCCGAGCTCCAGAGGTTGCTGGAGGAAAAGTCTATTGGAGAGGAAAAATGATGCGACAGTTTAAGATAGCTTCATCGTTGCTTGTTGTCCTGTTTATGACAGCTACCATTGCCGCCACTACGCTGGAAAAGCAGGTGGGGGATTTTCTCCTGCAGGTGTCTGATGATGGTGGTGCTTTCAACATTAAGTATAATCCCCCGTCATCCTCCAACGCCACGAATTTCTTTGTGTCCCATGATGATTTTGCCTCTACTTATTTCAGCGTGATGCTTGATGATGTGATTTATCGGCTGCGTCGCAGCTCCGTTTCCACCATCCGGCTTTTGGAAGAGGAGCATGGGGCTGGCCTCCGATTAGGTATCAAAGATAAGCTGAATGTCAACATGATTTTTTCTTTTGCTCCCCAGTTTTCTGGCGATGGACAGGGGGCGGTGAAGGTGGAGATTGTGATGGAGAACATCTCCGCTGAAACAAGGAAGGTAGCCTTGAAGGGGGTTTTCGATACCCTGTTAGGCGAGAATTCCGGCGTTCACTTTGTAACCGCACGGTTCCCCTATGTCAGCACCGAATCCAGCTTTTTGGATATGGCGGATTTGCAGTGGGTGCGTTCCTCCAATGGAAACGAGTCCGTCCAGTTCCTTTTTGACGGAAATGGAATTACTTCTCCCCGCATGGTTGCCTTGGCAAACAAGGACCTGTTGACAGGGGATATTTGGACTCCGGTCATCAAGGATGGACGGACCTTCAATTCCGTTTTTTCCTACAATAACTCTGCTGTCTGCGCTTTGTGGGAGCCAATGATTTTGACTCCTTCCACCTCAGGTACCATCACCTTCTACATTACCTTTGCCTCTAGGGCGAAGATTCCACCCACCGCCCAGTTTTTGGGTGCCAAGGGCAGTCTCGTCAGCGGGGATGATTATGACAAGATTACCTATTCCGATGCCTCGGGAGTTGTGTATACCGTTGGTGACCTTACGGATACCATGCTGAACAGGCGGTACATAGAAGACTTGCTGAACCGTATCAGGAAGCTTGAGGAAGATCCTGAGCACATTGACAGAAATGAACTGCTGCGACTCAACGCCGAGTTGGATGCCATCCTAGAAAAAATAAGGCGGCTGTAGTCTATGCCCAAGTCAACTGGACTCCTCAAGACAGCCTATCGGCTTCTTCGTGCCAGGAAATTCTTCAAGGTCATTACGTTGCTGGAACCTCATGAGGATGATTATCGTCACAGCGTTGATTTTTACTATTATCTCGGGACTGCCTGCCTGTATCAGGATGACAGGGCTGGAGCCAAGAGTTATTTTGACGCTGCAAGGAAAATCACCGTTTCCGATTCTCGTCTCATTCTTGCTCAGGCGGCCCTTTTCCTGCGACGGGGCGAGATAGATACTGCGGTGGGGTATTACCTTGATGTTTTGGATAGAAATCCAAAGGATCGTCTCGCCCAGCAGGCCTTGTCTATCATTAAGTCAAAGTCAAAGACTCCCGAGTTGCTTTCTGAATTCATCACTTCTGGCGGAGTGAGGAAGTTTTATCCGCCGCTGGGAATGCACCCCTTCTTGAAGGTGCTGCTGACGGTGATGGTGGTGGCAGCCGTTGGGTGCTCAGGTTTTTACTTTGCCAAGCTGCAGCGAACCCTCAATCCTGTCCAACCCCGGGCGGATTTGTCTGCCTTCATGCTTTCCGTGGACCAGCGGAACAATGCCCTGCAGGAGGATTTGTCGGGAGATACCTACCGCTACATCCTCACCGCCCGCCAGGTGAACGAGGCCTACGATGCCGCCCGGAATTTGTTCCAACAGCATCGGGACAATGCCGCCCAGATCGAGATCAACAGGATTCTCCATTCCAACGCCTCCAAGGCCATCCAACAGAACGCACGGATGCTGATGCAGTATATGAAGGAGCCTACCTTCGATTCCTTTACTGACAACATCCCGTACCTGGATGTGGCCAAAGATCCCTATCTCTATATGGACTGCTGGGTTGTATGGCGGGGACGCATTACCAACGCCCAGTCCAGCCACGATGGATTTACCTGTGACCTGCTGGTGGGCTACGAGAATCTGCTGCGGGTGGAAGGGCTGGTTCCCCTTGTCTTTGACCAGGCCATGGAGATAGACGGCACCTTGCCTCTACAGGTTTTGGGACAGATTGGTGTCCGTGACGATGGCAAGCTCTATGTGCGGGGCAAGTCCATCTACCAGCCTCGGGATGGCAGCGGCTTTTAGATTTTCTTTTCAAGCAAATGTCACTTTTTTGTTGAAATTAATTCAATAAAAAATAATAATATTTTTCAGAA
>CAMGSV010000180.1 GCA_946061495.1 uncultured Spirochaetales bacterium
CATGCGACAAAACGCGAAAATCAGGATTTGACGGCGTATCATACGAATCTCGAAGGGACCAGTTGTACATCTACAGCGGGATTAAGCCCAAGTCAAGTAATTGGTGCAAAAAATTCACCGGCAGCCCTTATGTCGGTCTATGTTTCCAATGAGGTAGCATGGGAGACTGGTGAGAAGGAAGCCTTTTTGGGAATTTTCAAAACTGCAGTAAAGGATGGATATGCCATTACACCTCAATTTGCACAAGAGTCAGCAGAGACATTCAAGGCCGCATTGGAAACTGGAGGTGGATTTGAGTTTGTATATGCAGATATCGTAAAACTCGGTATTGAAAATGCTATAAAGAAAGATAAAAAAGCAAAAAAAGCAACAATGTCCGACGGATCTTTGTTCGGATTCCTAAAATCAGTGGAATCGGATGCAGAGATTGAAAACTCAAAGGAAATCAGTCCAGCACCAGGTTATTATAATATTCTTCCTACCGATACACTTTACATTGAACAAGTTACAAAGGCAGCTAAAAAGAATAAATTTAAGACAAAATCCTATGTATATGGAAACATTGAGTACGGTCTAGATGAATTCAAAACCACAACAGGTATCAATGCGAGAGCATACTGTTCCACTAGCGTATATATTACAGACAAAGATGGTTGGATCATAAAAGAAATCAACGCATTGGCCTTTTCCGACCTTGTCAGCAAGGAAGACTTCCTTGCTGATCCAGCAATCCTTACAAGTCAGCTTTCCGATCTGATGAAAAAGTCGACGAACCTTGCTGCAAGTAATCTGGACAAGAAAGTTGGCCTCTTTGATTTCTCTAGACCTGAAATGGACACAAAAGAATTTGTTTCAAACGAGGAAATTCTTAATTATAACCCCAACAGAGAGATGTTCACACAAATAGATGACGAGCGTGAGGATATGGGCATCCTGTTCAAATAAACATAACTGAATCGGGCAAGATTCTTCTTGTCCGATTTTTTTGAGATTCAAAATGAAGCAAAAAATTATCTGGTTTCCTGTTCTCTGTGTTCTCAGTGCTTCCATCGCACTGTCTGGTTGTGCCACCAACAAGGATTTGAGCGACCTGTACATAGCTGGTGCTGTGGTTGGCGTGGTGGGTCTCATTGCACTGCTGCTCCCAGACAAGGAAGACTCCAATCCGGAAGAACAACTCAACACAGACATAGCCAGCATCAACGAAGATACCGAGGATAAATCTGAGAAGCGGTTGGCAGAAGAGCTTCCAGAGAAGCCGGTAAAAGCCACAAGAAAAGAGCCCAAGGAAGAGACTGCCCAGGATTTTATCTTTGAAGTGACTCCCCAGACCTTCTCAGAAGTCTTTGCAGATAGAAATTTTTCCGACAGTCAGCATGATAATGTCATTCTCGTATCTGGTGAATATGACAGGGAAAAAATCATAGCCTTGGCATCCACACTAGACAATGTGAATCGGCTGGTGGTGGACTTCTCTGGGGTCAAGAATATGCATGAGGTACCTGCAGAGCTTTTTTCTGAATGTACCACCTTGCAGCGTGTAGAACTGCCAGCAACAATAACAAGTATAGCATTTCGTGCGTTCCAAAATTGCCAGAATCTGGCGGAACTCATCCTGCCCAACAGCTTGGAAAAAATTGAAAGACATGCCTTCTCAGGCTGCTCCAGCCTGACTCAGCTGCTCATTCCTGAAACGGTGTCTTTCATTGGCGAGGAGGCATTTGCCGGTTGCTCCAGTTTACGGGAGATGGTGCTTCCAGGCCTCTCGTATATAGCCCCACCCATCTTCAAGGATTGTGCAAACCTCATCAAAGTGTATTTTAAAGATAGTGACCAGCAATGGCCCTATTGGTCGAATCAGGTGTCAATATTTGAGGATTGCCCCAAATTGCAATATGTTCGATTACCCAAGGGGGCAAGAGCGAGTCTTAAGGGATGTGACAGCATAGAGGTCGTATACCTTCCGGAAGACTGCTACATTTCTTTTGAGGGATGTACAAACCTAAAGGAAGTTGTCATAGAAAACGGTGTGAAGGAATTCTCTTTTTACGAAGAACCCTTTATAGGCTGCAAAAATTTGGAAAGAATGAAAATTCCCGCCAGCGTTGAATCTCTCTGCTACACCGACGGCAATCCGGCCTTCCCCTATGGTTTTCCCGCTTTTCCCGACAGCCCCCACATGCGGTTCGAGGTGGATCCAAAGAACCGGCACTTCAAGTCCGCCGACAACGGAAAGCTGCTGACCTCCAAGGACGGCAGGGTGCTCTACGGTATGTCTTATGTCTCTGGAAACGTGACGCTCCCCACTGGTGTCAGCATACTGCAAAATGACACCCTGTTGCGTGGCTACAAGATAGATACCCTTACCATTCCGGAAAATATACAGTACATTGGCCACGAAGGGTTCATGAAAACCACTATCAAAAAGGTCGTACTTAATGGCACCGTCTACTTGGATAGCCACACCTTTTATCAATGTCAAAACCTGGAAACAGTTGTCATAAACGGCACTATAACGAATAAGTTTCCAGAAAACTACTATCCCCCAGTGTCCGGTAGTAGTGGCTGGCTATTTGACGAGTGTACAAATCTGAAGAATGTCATCATCAATGGTACTATAGAAACCGGTCTTGAACACTGGTTCCGCCAGTGCACCAGTTTGGAATCCTTTTCCCTGCCAGAAAACCTTGCCCTCGTTGACGGATCTGAGTTGGATGGCACCTTTAGCGGATGTGTGAATTTGACGCAATTCAAGCTAGGGAACAACAGAAACTTCAGTGTTTCTGATGATGGAAGAATCCTTTATACTAAGGACAGAAAGACACTGGTTTCATATCCCAGTGCAACAGGGGACATTGTACTGCCTGCAGACATACTCTCTGTAGGCTCGAAAGCCTTTATCTATAACGACACCATCACCAGTGTAATGGTTCCAGCTAACATTGTCTCGTTGGGTGCAGAGGTCTTCGGTAGTTGCCAAAATATAACCACCATAACCATCCACAACAACTTCAAGACGGTCTCAGATTTTTATTCGGCCTTTAGTGATTGCAGAAATTTACAGACAATCAATTTCCATGGCACTCAGAAGGAGTGGGAGCAGTTAATTGCTACTGCCAACGAATGGGAGTTATCCCATCTACAAAATGTAACGGTCAATATTATTTCGCAGTAAATGTCTTGTCCTGCAGGGATGTGTTTTTTAGTCATATCCCGCAGGCTTCGCTTCTGCTTCCCTCAGAGGGCATATTCTGATTATCTGTTCCTGTAAAAAAAAGACCCTTTGGAAGAGCCCAGGTAATCTACGGCACAGAAATCATCCGTCTGCCGCTGCTTTCTTCCGAACCTGACGGGGTTGGACAGCGATTTCTTGCATAGCACCTGGACTCATCGAAAGAGTCTAAAAACAACAGGACTTGAAACCAACGTTCAAGTCCCTAAAACGGAAAGAGGGGGATTCGGTTTCCACTCATCTACATCCTGTAGATTCGCTCCAACCCGCCTCCGGCACTGGCGCCAGCCTCCATGCTGGCTTACCTCGCAACAGCTCGGCGTGCCTTCGTTTCGAATCCCCTCATTTCGGGGAAGAATTCGGAAAGAGGGGGATTCGAACCCCCGGTACCTTTCGGTACACAGCCTTTCCAAGACTGCACCATCGACCACTCGGACATCTTTCCAAAAAATGACTCTACAGAAAAGAACTTGATTCATAATCCCGGTTGTGAAACTGTCCTCTTCCTGGACGGAAAGAGGGGGATTCGAACCCCCGGAGCCTTGCGGCTCAACGGTTTTCGAGACCGCCCGATTCGACCGCTCTCGCATCTTTCCAATAAAATCAAGCATAAGCCTTTAATAGGCTCACCTTACGAGACTAAGTGGATTCGAACCACCGGCCTTCAGATCCGCAATCTGACGCTCTATCCAGCTGAGCTATAGTCTCTTGTAACGGAAGCGACAGGAGTCGAACCTGCCCGGCCTGTGAAGAACCGACGGATTAGCAATCCGTTGTATTACCGCTCTACCACGCTTCCTTGCTTGAATCCCTCAAAAAGGATTCGGAGCAGGGGGGATTCGAACCCCCGGTACCTTGCAGCACAACGGTTTTCAAGACCGCCGCCTTAAACCACTCGGCCACCGCTCCATAAAAAATCTTGAATAGCATATCCTTAATCGTGTATTTTGTCAAGTGAAAAAAAGTATAGAGTCGACGTACAATAATTCGAAAGGGATTTTGTCCAAGGAATTCGAAAGGGATTTTGTCCCTTATAATAGAGAGGTGAGATACTTGGAAGAAAAGCGATTAGAAATTATGAACAAGTAGCGATTTGGATGCGGCTCCAGCCACAGCAAGACTAGTAGCTCCGTGGGGGCTCCTGACGGAGGGACTGGATATCCGAGTGGAGGCGCTGGTAGAGGCTTTCAAGCTTTGCGTTCATCAGGTTGTGGATCATGCTCTGGAGGATGGCCAGGTGGCGGCTGCCCACAGTCTGTCAGAAATCACCAGTGACATGGTGTCACAATTCTAAAAATAACGCATCCATCCCAGCATGAGACCCCACCCGGAGTCTCATTTTTTGAAATCCAATTCTCACTTGCTTTATTCACTAAACCGTATTATACTGGAACAACATATGGTCAATATTTTGCCAGTCGCCAGTGGAAAAGGCGGCGTGGGGAAGAGTGCTGTATCAGTCAATCTGGCCATCAGTCTTGCCCAGAAAGGAAAGAAAGTCATTCTCTGCGACTTCGATTTTGGAGGCGCCAATCTCCACACCCTGCTTGGACTTAAGAACAACCAAGCGGGTATGGGAAATTTCATTTATCGGCAAATAGCTTCCTTGGACACCCTCCTACAGGAAACAGGAATCGACAATCTCCAGTTCATTGCCGGTGATTGTCTTTTTCCCGGCACCGCCAACATGGATTTCTTCATGAAGAAGAAGATCATGAAGGACTTGACCCTCCTTCCTGCCGACTACATCATCCTGGACTTGGGCGGTGGCAGCAATTACAACACCCTGGATTTCTTCCTGCTAACCTACAACTCCTTGTT
>CAMGSV010000181.1 GCA_946061495.1 uncultured Spirochaetales bacterium
GACCCCTTCAAGGACACCTCCGGCCCCTCCATCAACATCCTCATCAAGCTGATGACGGTTGTTGCCCTGGTATTCGCCCCCCTGTTCATGCTGATTAACAACGGCATGGGACTGATTAACTGATAGGAGGAAAGAATGAACGTATTCGAGAAGGAATTCGACGTTATTCTGGACAAGGCCAAGAGTCTTTCCAAGCCCATGCGGGTTGTGGTGGCCGGTGCCGATGCCGAGCACCTGCTGCAGGCCGTGTTCGAGGCTGAGGCCAAGGGCTTCGCAATCCCTGTGCTGGTGGGCAACGAGGATCGCATCCGCACCATGCTGAAGGAGCTGAAGCTGGAGGACCGCAAGTACGAGATCTGTGGTGTGGCTGCCGACGACAACGTGGTGCAGGATGCCATCGATGTGGTGCGCAACGGCGGCGGCGACGTGCTGATGCGGGGAAACACCTCCACCAGAGGCTTCCTGATGCCCCTGCTGAACAAGGGAAACAAGCTCATCAAGAACGAGGTGCTCACCTACGTCTCCCTGATGAAGCTGCCTCACTACGACCGGCTGCTGGCCCTCTCCGATGCGGCAGTCATCGTCCAGCCCTCCGTGGAGCGCCGCAAGCAGATTATCCGCAATATGGTGGAGCTGCTGCAGAACCTGGGAATCAGCCACCCCAACGTGGCGGTGCTCTCCCTGGTGGAAAAGCCCAGCTTCCACATGCGGGACACCGTGGAGGCCCAGACTATCGCCCGTGACCACGCCGCCAGTCCCATCGCCGACTGCGAGGTGGTGGGTCCCATCACCTGGGACTTGGTGGTGAGCAAGGAGGCCGCACGGCTGAAGGGCTTTGACTGCCCCCTCTGCGGCGAGTTCGATGCCGTCTGTGTGCCTGACGTAATGGCCGGAAACATCCTGATGAAGGCCCTGATGATGTCCGCTCAGGTGAACAGCTGCGGCATTGTGGCCGGTGCTACCATCCCCATCGCACTGAATTCCCGCAGCAACTCTGTGGAGCAGGCCTACCTCTCACTGGCAACCTGCGCCGCACTCTTGCAGGCAAAGAAATAAGCCTTCCCTATCTTTCGGCAAGCGCTGCTGAAAGGTAGGTGTTGGCTCCAAACGCACACTGCATCCTGTCTTCTGGCATGGTTCCAGGGCGGGATGCATTTTTTTTGTCCTTGATTCTTCTGTGCCAGACCTTTAGAATAGCGGGATGGAGGTAGGTGACATGAGAAGATTTCTGCTGGTACTGGTGCTTTCCTGCTGCATGGTTCCCGTCCTGGCCCGTGGAGCCATGTCTGGAGAACAGGACCTGCGGGTCATCAAGACGGAGTGGTTCGATATCATCTTTCCCGCCCGCTCGGAGCCCCAAGCCCAGCGGCTGGCTTTCCAAGCAGACACCATCTATCAGGAAATCGCTCAGGACTACGGCATGGAGCCCCAGTTCAGGATGCCGGTGGTGATAACCCCCGCCGTGGAGCAGCACAACGGCTATTTTTCCCAAGCCTTCTACAACCACATCGTCCTGTACGATGCTCCCCCCAGCACCGACCTGGATATTTTTTCCGACTCGCTGCTCTCCACCTTCACCCATGAGCTGACCCACGCCTACACCTACAACATGAAGAACGGCTTCTGGAAGGGAGTGGGAACCCTCTTCGGAGACACGGTGAATCCCGGTCACCTGCTGATCACCAGAGGCTGGGCGGAAGGAGCCACTCTCACCATGGAAAGCAGCCAGGGAGAGGGAAGGATGAATTCGGGCTACTCCCTGCAGATGGTGCGTCAGGCTGCCATCGAAGGAACATTCCCCGCCTACGCAGACGTGCAGGGAGCCAGAGACACCTATCCCGCCGGCTCCTTCTACAACTTCAACGGGGGCTTCAACCAGTGGCTCCAGGACACCTACGGTATGGAGAAATATGCCCAGTTCTGGTACAACTGCATCAACCTGAAGGCGCTGACGGCGGGCTGGGCCTTCAAGAAAACCTTCGGTGTTCCCCTGAAGGATGCCTGGAAGGAATTCCAGCGGCAGGTGCAGCAGGAGGTGGCAGCAATCCCGGCCAATCCCTTGGGTGGCAGGGAAGCGGCTGCAGCCAATCTGCCCCACGCCAGCGACTTCTTTGAGCCTGACTCCGAGGAGTTCTCCAGCAGAAACAGGGCTGGCTCCCTCTACAGTTCCCTGGTGGCCTCCCACCGCTGGCTCGCCTGGATTGACAAGGCCACCAACACCATCTACCGCAGTCCCCTCCCCGTCACCGAGACAGCCGCCGCCCCCCAGGTGCAGCGGGTGGCCACCTTCCAGGGAATCCAGGACATACGAGTTTCCCAAGACGGCCGGTTCCTGGTGGCCACCGTCCTTTCCCAAAAGGCTGCCGCCGCCAAGATGCAGCTGTGGCTTTTTGACTTTGACGCTAACCGCTGGCAGCGGCTTTCCTCCAGTGGCCGGGAAAACGGCATGGTCGTCAGGAGCGAGGACGGGGACGGCTACCTGCTGCTTTCCACGGAGTACCAGAATGGCGCCACCAGCCTCCACATCCAGCGGCTGGTGGAGGACAGTGGGAGGTTCCGGCTGGAGCACCGGTATCAGGGTGATTTTCAGGAACACACCCAGTACCGGGACATTGTGGATCTGGGCGGCGGCAGGATTGCCTACATCAAAAGCCATGGGGACAGGCAGCAACTGGTGCTGGCACAGCTGCATGCCACTGGCGGGAAGGAGCCGCCGCTGCAGGTGCTGGAGGAGCTCCGTCTGGAGGATTACATTCGGGTGGCAGGGCTGGAAGCAAGTTCCGGGTCGGAAGCAAGTTCCGGGATGGGACTTAGCATCAGGAACCTGTCCGCCAGCCCAAGGGGAGACCGACTGCTCTTTTCCTGGGCCACCAAGGACACCCTGCCCCGACTGGGCATGCTGGAGCTGGCCGAAGGTTTCCTGTCCAGCGGAGACGTAAAGCTCCAGACTGCCGACATTTCCGGCGGCGTCCACTTCCCGGTAAGCCTGCCAGCTGGTGAGACGGCACAGGAGGGCCACCAGCTGGCTTTCATCGGCACCTTCTATCTGGAGAACCGGCTTCTCACCAGCACTCTCTCCCAGCTGGCCATGAAACCACCTGTTCCGGTGCAGGAACAGAATGGGCTGGAGCGGAGGCACCAGCTGCTGGAGCCAGCACCAGCGCTGGCAGCGGAACAAGCCTGGGAGGAGATGACACCCCTCCCCTCCTCCAGCTACAATCCGTTCCGCTACTATGGCCGTGGAGTCTTCCTGCCCCTGGCATTGAACCTGGCCACCCCCCATTATGGCAGCACCCGTGACCCCATGGCCCTGCCTCTCGGTGTCACCTGGATGACCTCGAACCCCTGGCTCATGGGTGTCATGACAGCATCCCTGGGCTATGGGGTGGACAGCAGGTCGGTGGCCTACAACCTTTCCTATCAGAACGGCACCGACACCAGCCTCTTCCAGTACCGACTGGAACATGGCAGCGAATTCGACGTGACAGGGGCAGGCTGGCTCCATTCCACCGTGACGGCAGAGGGCTCCACCAGTCTTCCCGTGGGAAGGATTTCCCGGCTGAGTCTGGGAAACATCACCCGGCTGCAATTCGGCCAGGAGCTGCTGGAGCAGAAGGCCGCAACAGGTCAGCAGCATCCCGCCGCCACCGCCACCGGCACACCCTACCTCCACCTCATCAATGCCACCACCGCCAGCTGGTCCTGCATCCAGCGCTGGGGGCCGGGGCTCCATGAACGGCTGGGGCTTTCTCTGGGAACGGAGGTCTACTACACCATGAACACCACCCTGTCCACCCGGCAGCTGAACATGAGCGCAGGAAACATAGGCGTGTCCGCCAGCATCTACATCCCAAAGCTGCTGCCCCTCAGAACAGTCCAGAACCACACCTACAACCTGCCCACCATCATCTCCGCCGCCCTCTTTCCCTCCAGCCTTGCCACAGCGACAGAGTCATCTCTCCTGTCCTACAGCTGGGGAGCCACGCCAAGCATGGCGGCCTGGGTGGAGGCACAGACCATCCTCTACAGCCTCAACATCCAGAAGGCTCTGCCGGTGGTGACGGCAGTCTTTGTGAACAGCTTTGACATTTCCCTGGAGGGAAGGGTAGGCTTTGAAGACAGGCTTCATCTCAGCGGCAGGGACGAGACTTCCGGGAACATCGTGATCCCCAGGGGAGAGGAGTCATGGCGGCTTTTCAGGCTGGACAAGTATTTTTCCCGGCTGGGAAGCCAGCAGGTGCCGGTGGTGGCCAATGTGGCGCTGCGGGCATCCCTGGGCTTGACCCCCAACGTGGGATTTTCCGCCTACCCGCTCCTCGGAGGCAGCCTCTACGTTGAGTTCACCACGGCAGGACTGACACGCCCCTTTGCCCCGGTGTTCCGGCTGGGACTCACCACCAGGTGGTAGCAACCTCAGCGTGCATTCGGCAGGGCCTGCCCCACGTTTTTTCTGGCAGGGCTTGCCTCATACCCGTTCCGGCCGGGTCACGTTATGTTCGTTCCGGCAAGGTGGCGAAGTTGTACCGTTCCACAAAGGCAGTCAACTCCCGCTGCCGCTCTGCCGTCCAGTCACACTGGTACACCTCCACCAGCCGACCTGAGCGCCTGCCGTAGAGAGCCAGGCTGTACTCGATGGTGTTCCAGGCATTGGTACTGGTCTGATGGCGGGCGTTGAGGCTCACCGCCACCTTGGAGCGCGCTCCCGGCCGCAGGGTGTACACGTTGGTGTAGAATTTCCGCAGCACCAGGCTGTGGTAGCCCGCCTGCCGCAGCTGCTCCTCCGCCAGCTGATCCTCCACCACATTGACATAATTCCTCCGATTCCTGAGATACATGAAGCTGGGAATCACCAGACAAATCAACAGGACTACCGCCACCATAGCTGCAGTGGGTGCCACCATATTCAACCTCCGGGAGCGGCTGCCTTCCGGGGACGGAATCCTGCCGCATTGATATACCATATAATTATAACACATCACCACCATTTACCGCAAATGCAATAACATAC
>CAMGSV010000182.1 GCA_946061495.1 uncultured Spirochaetales bacterium
TAGGAACGCCAGCTTCGCCGCGCTTCTTGTACTTAACGTTTACTTCGATTTCGTAACCATCCTCAGGGAATAGCAGCTGCTCTGGAGCTTTTGGCGGCGGATATTTCACTGGTGGTTAAGAAATTTAAAGGTGGAGTCATACTATGATTGACTTGTTCAAGCGGGTTTCTGGAAAGATTTCCAAACTTAGCAGCGAGCAGGTGGAGCAGCTTTTCGATGCCCTGATAGAAGAGACCGAGGTCATCGATGCCGCCATGAACTCATTGAAGACAGCCTTCATGGTTTGTGATGAGAATTTTTTAGTTTTTAAGGTGAACAAGGCGGCGGAACGGATGCTGTCCTTTTCCCAACGGCTTGCTGACATACGGAGCCATGAGGTTCCCGTCTGGGAGCTGATTGGAGAACAGGAGATTGCAGACTTTGTACAGGATGTTCACCGTCATAGACAGACAAATGTTTGCCGTGAATTCACTATTGCCACTGCTGGTGGCAGCATCAAATTCCTGACAGTGACCATCATTCCCCTGGTGAGAAAGCGGCAGGTGACGGGAAACGTGATTTCCGTTGATGACGTTACGGAAATCAGACGTCAGGAGGTCATCATCAGGCGGATGGAGAAGCTGGAGGATCTCACCACCCTGGCGGCAAATGTTGCCCATGAGATAAAGAATCCGCTGGCAGCCCTGAGCATCCACATCCAGCTGCTGCAGAAATCCATAGAGAAGGCCCGGAGCCAGGAGGATGTGCTGCCGTCACCGAAATTTGTGGAGAACTATATTTCTGTGGTGAACGAGGAGATAGGCCGCCTCAATGGCATTGTCAACGACTTCCTCCATGCGGTGCGGCCGGTGAAGGCTGAATACCAGCTGCTGAATCCCAACGAGCTGCTGCTACAGTCTCTGAATTTTTGTCGTCCTGAGCTGGAGAGCAAGGGAATCAACCTCCAGGTGGAGCTGATGAAGGATTCGCCAAAGCTGCTGCTGGACGACAAGCTTTTCCGCCAGGTGATGCTGAATCTGGTGCAGAACGCCATTGCTGCGCTCAGCTCAGATGAGGACGAGAAGGTGCTGTGGGTGAACACCCAGGTGAAGTCCGACTCCTTCATCCTGACTGTGGCGGACAACGGCTGCGGCATGAGCGAGGAGACGGCCTCCCGGATTTTCGAGCCCTACTTTACCACAAAGACAACGGGAACTGGTCTGGGCCTCACCATGGTCTACAAGATAGTCAAGGAATTTTCCGGGGACATACAGGTGAAGTCCCTGCTGGGGGAGGGAACCGTCTTTACCATTTCGCTGCCCATTCCCCAGTTGGAGCGCAGGCTTTTGGAGTACACATCATGAATTTTACTATCCTGGTTATTGACGACGAGAAAAACATTCGGGAGGGCTTGTCCGCCGCCCTGGAGCTGGAGGGATATTCCGTTCGTTTGGCAGCCGATGGCCGTGAGGGCTTAGCCCAGATTGAGAAGGGTGACATTGACCTGGTGATTACGGACCTGCGGATGCCGGGGATTTCCGGTGAGGAGGTGCTGGCAAGAGTGCGGGGGGAGAGTCCCGGCATTCCGGTCATTGTGCTCACTGGCCATGGCAGCATTGACACGGCGGTGGATGCCATGCGGAATGGAGCCTACGACTTTCTTACCAAGCCCCTGAGTCTTGACCGCCTCACCCTGATTGTGAAGCGGGCCCTGGCAGGTCGGGAGCTGGAAATCCGCCACTCCTCCCTACAGCAGGAGCTGGATGCCAAGACCTCCTTTGAGTCCATCATTGGAAAGAGTGCCGAGATGCAGCGGATTTTCCAGATGGTGCGGAAGGCTGCCGATTCCAAGGCATCGGTGCTGATTACCGGCGAGAGCGGCACGGGAAAGGAGCTGATTGCCAATGCCCTCCATAACCTTTCCCCCCGAAAGGACAAGCCCTTCATCAAGGTGCATTGTGCCGCCTTGTCCGAGAGCCTGTTGGAAAGCGAATTGTTCGGTCATGAGAAGGGGGCCTTCACCGGGGCGGCCGCCAGAAAGCGGGGGCGGTTCGAGCTGGCAAACGGGGGAACAATCTTTTTGGACGAGATTGGGGAGATCAACCAGAACGTACAGATAAAGATTCTGCGGGTGCTGCAGGACAAGCGCTTCGAGCGAGTTGGTGGAGAGGAAACCTTGGAGGTGGACGTGCGGGTCATTGCTGCCACCAACAGGAATCTGGAGGAGGAGATCCTTCAGGGGAGGTTCCGTGAGGACCTGTTCTACCGCCTCAACGTGGTGCATATTCAGGTGCCGCCCCTACGGGAGCGCAAGGATGACATTCCCTTGATGCTCAATGCCTTCCTGGATGAATTTAACCGGGAGAACAACACGTCCATCACAGGATTCGATTCTCGCTCCCGCTCCGCCTTGTACAAGTACGACTGGCCTGGCAATATCCGCCAGCTGCGCAATTGTGTGGAGAGCGCGGTGGTAATGTGCTCCGGCTCCCAGATAAGTCTGGAGGATCTGCCTCCCACTATTCGGGGGGCGGCGGAGGCCAGTGTTATTCATGTTCCCATGGGAATCACCCTGGCGGAGGCGGAGAAAATCATCATCCAGCAGAACCTTGCCGCCAACCAGGGCAACAAGTCAAAGACTGCCGATGTACTGGACATTGGCCGAAAGACCCTCCACCGCAAGCTGGAGGAATACCAGCTGGAAGCCAAGGTGGGGGAGGAGCCCGCCACCGTGACCACCTAGCTGGAGGATCGTCACATGGTTGCAATCCAGCGGGGGATAAAGACCTTTTCGTCCTTCAGGCGGGTAAAGGCGTCGTGGCCGGGATACACAGGCATATCGCCCTCCAGCCGCATCACCGCCTCCAGGCTGGCCTTCATGACTGGTGTGGAGGAGAACTTGAAGTCGCTGCGGCCAATGGCCCGGTAGAAGAGAAAGTCGCCGCTGAACATAACCCGTTCCTCCAGCTGGTTCTGGTGCCACAGAATGATGACGCTGGTACCGGGAGTGTGTCCGGGATAGCAGATGAATTCCGTTGCCAGCTGATTCCACTGCAGCAATGTCCGCCGGCCAAGGTTTTCTGTGGTGGACTGGAACGCCTGCACCTGGGCTCCTGCTGGAGCTCCCACCAGAATATCCACCTTGCAGGGAGGCTGGCCCTGCATGAACCGATCTTGCTCCACCATAAAGGCATCCTCGTAGGGGCAGACGACGGGAGTCTGTGGCCACTCCTCCTTCAGGCGGGCATTGCTCCATACGTGGTCGTAATGGCCGTGGGTGTTCAGGATGGCCAGCGGCTCCCGTACCTGGGACAGCACCCAGTGGGCGGCGTTGACTCCCGGATCCACCACCAGGCTGTCTCCATTTTCCTTGTTGATGACGATATAGCAGTTAGTCTGGAGCGCCCCGCAGGGACGGGCCAGCACCTTGAAATAATCTGTCTCAAAAATACACTTGTCCATTGTTTCCTCCATAACTCCACATTGTGGTTCCTTCTTTTTCCTTCATGATACAGCATAAGATTTGGCCAGAAATCTTGCTGGGCTTTTCCGGCAAAAAATGAGACCGCAGTCCATTGGGAGACTGCGGTCTCTGTGCCTGTTTGGATGCCGCTTCCTAGACCGAGGATCTGGCAAGCCGGAAACCGATGTTGCTGTAGGCAATGTCAGGAGAGTCGCAGTTGCGGTAGGTCACCGTGCAGCTTCGGGCATAGTTCAGCCAGCTGCCGCCCCGCCGTACACGGGCTGTACCTGTTGGAGCGCCCACCGGATTGGTCTCTTCCTGGGGAGCAATCGGGCCGAACCAATCCCAGCACCATTCGTATACGTTGCCGCTCAGGTCGTTCAGTCCGGAGAAGGTTGCCTTCTTGAGACCCACCTGATGGGGGTTGCTGCTGCTGTTGTCCTTGAACCAGGCCACCTCATCAATGAGGCTGCTTCCCGCATAGGGATACTTCCAAGCCGATGCCTCTGGATCGGCACCACGAGCGGCAAATTCCCACTCAGCCTCCGTCGGCAGCCTGAAGCCATTGGCATCGGTATTCCAGACGACCGAATTCCACATGGCATTACTGTTGGTGGGAATCTCTCCCCATGTGTCAGGGTTTGTGGTCTCACTAATCTTGTAACAGGGCCTTAGTCCCACCATGGAGCTAAGCTTGTTGCAGAAGACGATGGCTTCATACCAGCTCACCTTGTCTACAGGGTGAAGGGTGATTTCCTCCTGGGCGTTTGCCAATGAGCTCTTGCTTCCAGGGGTATATCCCATCACACTCTCAAAGAGCCCCTGGGTCACTACATTGCGGGACATGAGAAAGGAGGTGAGGGTAACAGTCCTTCCTCCAATAAAAACTCCATCTTTGTCCAGGCTTTTTATCCTGGAGACCTTTCCAACAGGAATAATGGTAACCTCGTCTATCTTCTCTATCGTTACGTCTCCCACTGGTATACCTCCATAAAACTATTTCATTAATGTTAGTGTCGATATGGTAGCACTCTTTTTATTTTTTGTCAGTGAAAAATAAGTTTTTTAGCAATAAAAAGTGTCTTTTAGGTTTATTTTCTTTATTGTAATATTTATCATGTGACAAAGTTTTGATTATACGTTATAATAGAGGAAAATGTCATTCTGTACAGAAAGGATACGGATGATTGACACCAGCGTCGTGATTACCCTGTTTGAAGTGGAGAGGATGGAAATATGAAAAAAAGTACAGCGATAAAGATTGCTGCAATAGTGTTTGTATTAGTTTCCGTTGCATTTGTCAGCCGATGTGCCAGACATGAGTTTTATCAGAAGTCCTGTGAGAATCTGCAACGCATTGGAGCGATAAAGAAGCTGGAGTTCAAAGCTGGATTCAACTCCGAGGTTTCTCTGGTGCGACAACTGTCCAAGTCTCCTGTAGTAGTGCAATATATGGGTCCGGGGATCAAAACGAAAATTCTGCCTACTCGGCCCTGATTCAGGGCAGAGCCGACAGCGAGGGCGTGGCCCTGGCCT
>CAMGSV010000183.1 GCA_946061495.1 uncultured Spirochaetales bacterium
TGCCACTGTACCAGCCTCCAAAGGTGTAGCCGTACTGGCTCAGCTGGGGCAAATCCTCGTCACTCAAAGCTGTGTTGTAGTCGTAGGTCTTGGCTGCAGGCTTGCTGCCATGGGCAGTGGTGTAGTTCACCGTGTACCGCTGTATCTCCCAAGTGGCCGTCAGGGTCACCGCCTCTGTTACCACATAGCCCGCAGTAGCAGTAACACCCTCCACCTGCCAGCCGGTGTGGGTGTAGCCCGTGGCCGTCAGGCGGGGCAGCCCTGCCGTTCCCAGGGTGGTGTTGTAGTCGTAGGTCTTGGCTGCTGGTGCGCTGCCACGCTCGGTGCTGTAGCTGACGGTGTACTTGACTGGTGTCCACTGCGCTGTCAAGCTCAGGGGAGCTGTCAGGCGGTGGCCCTCGGTTATCTTGGTGCTGCCACTGTACCAGCCTCCAAAGGTGTAGCCGTACTGGCTCAGCTGGGGCAAATCGCTGGCACTCAAAGCTGTGTTGTAGTCGTAGGTCTTGGCCTCCGGCTTGCTGCCACGCTCGGTGCTGTAGCTGACGGTGTACTGGTGAATTTTCCACCTGGCTGTCAGCATCTCGTCACCCTGCACCTGATAACCAGACGCTACCCTGACACCACCACTGTACCAACCGTCAAAGTCGTGCCCCTCCTTGGTGAGCGTGGGCAAGTGGTAGATGTTCAGCCGGGTGCCCTTGTACACCTTCTTGTCCCGAACCACTCCGCCGCCATCACTGTTGTAGCTGATGGTGCACTGCTCCCCTATGGACACCAGCTCCCAGGTGTTAGATGTCACGCTAAAGTAGTCTATCTCACCTTCGGAAAGGTATGCCTGGAAATTTCCGTTCACCGGATAAGCCGTCTTCTCGCTGTCATTCGGCTCCCCAAAGGTCATGTGTCTCAGTATGCCGCCGCCACTGGTTTCCACCGCCACCGGCTCGGTGCTTCCCACCGCCACGGTGTAGAACATCTCCGTGCTGTCGGAAAGATTCCCCGTCACGGTGGCTCCGCTAAAGGCCATCAGGTAGGGCTGGCTTTCGGGAAAGGTGGGGGCATAGATGGTGCTGGAGCCGCCATGGGGGGCGGAAAAGAACTGGCTCTGGCCGTCAGGATGCACCAAAAAGCCGTTGAGGGCGGCGGCCTGGTTCCCCTCTGGGCTTGCTGCTGCCACCGTCAGGGAAACCTGCCCTCGGAAGAACCGCAGCGGCACATAGTCCACCCACTCCCTGCCAGTCTGGGCGTTCGTGATGCGCACCTTGATCTTTGTGTCCACATACGGCTCTGTCAGATGGCCGTAGAGCACCTCCAAGTCTATGGTCTTGGTGGCTCCAGGGGCCATGGTGGAGATGGCAATGCCCTCCAGATTCTGGCTGGAGGTAACACTCAGGTTGGGGTCGTCCCATTCCACCACACACACGGCCGTGGCGCTCTTCACCTGGCTCACGTTGGTGATGGTCAGGGTCATGGGGTAGCGCTTGTAGCTGTTGCCGTAGAGGTAGCCGTCAAGCTTTTCTTCTGGGGCTATGGAGCCGGTTATCTTGAGGATGTAGTCCCCGCTGTCCACCAGGGGGATGGTGCCCATAAAGTCTCCGCTGTTCTCTATCGTCAGGCCGGGAACCACGATGACCCCACTGTCGGTGGACACGGTCACCGTCTGGGTGTCTCCAACCACAGGGGCCGTGAGGGTGAACTCCCCATTCTCGTCGCTTTTGGAGGTATTGGTGTAGGTGGGGTAGCTGCCGGAGGTGCCGGTGACCTTCCAGCCATGGATGGTGGTGGCAGCCGCACGGCTGGGCCCTCCCACAAAGCCCACCAGCCTCATGCGGTAGCTCGGGTTCGCACCGCCCTTGCGGAAGTAGGGGATGGAGCCGTTCATGATGACGCTGTCGCTTTCCTTGGTGAAGGTGCCGAGGCCAGAGACCACCATCCGTTCAGTGGTGGAGGAGGGGCTTACATAATAGATTGCTCCTCCATCCTCTTGTGTCACCGTGTCCTCGTACACCTTGTAGTGGGCGCCGTTGTCCATGCGTATCCAGGTTCCCCAGAAGAAGCGGGCCGCCGGAGTGCTGGGAATTTCCTCTTCAGCAGGCTGATTTCCGGGAACTTGATCCCCGGGAACTTGATCCCCGGGAACTTGATCCCCCTCCGCACTCGGATTGCCGCCACTGGGGCTCCCCTGGCTCCCGCCTCCGGGACCGGAGCTTATCTCCGTCCGGCAGGCTCCCAGCACCAGCGCCAGTGCCAGCAGGCTCCCTCCAACCACGCTCACGAATCCACTTCTTCTCATACCGCTACCTCTCCTTATTTTCCTAGCTTTTGGAGCCCAGCGCAGCCCCGGTCCTTACCAAGGAATCATCCGTCCAGTGTTCCTGCCCAGCAAGTCGCCACTCACAATGGAATGGCCGCCGCTGCCGCCAGTCAGGTGAATCCAATATGTTCCAATCTTGTTCGGCACACAGCTGGCCGCATCGCTCTGTCCACTGTATACATTTTCCCAAATCATCTGGCCGCTGGTATTATAGGCGGCAACGATGGGGCGGGCATTGGTACTGCCGTCCATGGTGTCGGCAGTAAGGCCGCAGAGCACCAAGGTGCTGCCGTACAAGCACAGCTGGTTGAACCAGTTGTAGGCACCAGCCGAGGTGTGCCGCACTGGCTCCTGATTCCCTTGAATCATGGTGCTCGTTAAAAAGCAGCCGTACAAAATCCTGCCAGTGCCGGTGGCCTCCCCGCAGACATAGTAGGTGTCCCCATGCCCTTCCACGCCAAAGAACAGGTTGCCCTCAGAGGAATGGAGTGGCGTAGCCCCCCCAGCAAGACTCCTATCCAGCTGGTACACCACACCACGGTGCAGCCTGTTGGCATACGAAAAGTCACAGTTCTCGTAGCCCACTGCAATCAAACTGCTTCCCGTCCAGTGCAGGGAGGTGAGCATCTGCTGCACTCCCATGCCAACATCAGACTTTGACCCGGATACGTAGGAAGACACCAGCAGTTTGCCGTCTCCCGCATTCCTGTCCACCGTACCCACAAAGTGGTGCATTCCGTCTGCCTGTACAATGCCGCCAGCCAGGGCATACACCCCCGCCTCCAGCTGAATCAGGCTGTTCCGGCATCCTTCCCGAAAGACAAAAGCTCCTTCCAAGCCAAACTGGCTCAAATTCATGGTCCAGACCGTGGTCTTGTCACGGGGATTCCAGCTTACCAGCACATACTCCATCGGCTCATCCGCTCCCGCCGCCAGCCCAACCAGCAGGATATAGTCATTGTCCTTCCCTGCCACCAGGTCATACACCTGGTAGGACCTGGCCGTGGCTGCATTGCTGGTCTGTATGGTAAAGGTGCTTTTCAAGGTGCAGCTCCCATACACATCATATTCACGCAGAAAAATCTCACCGTCTATCTGGTCCACCCCTGCCACCACCAATCCGGCAGTCTGTTCACCAGCGGGCCGCACACAGTCTATCCTGAACCGGCGGCTCTCCGTGTCCGCCACCTGGAGCTGCCAAATCTGCTGGGCCACATCCAGGTCAAAGGGACTCACTCCCTTCAACACCACCTGCGGCTCAGCGGTGGAACCCTTGGAAACCACCGAAAAGGTGTAGACACGCCCCTGCTCAAAGTCATAGTCAGGAAGGGAGGCCTCCCTTGTCCCCACAGATACCTTCATCATGATGGAGCCTGCCACAGACACCTGCGCATTCTGGGCAACGGCATAGACGGCAGTGGCCCCCGCCTCCACCAGATGGCTGTCCTGCCCCTCAGGAGTCATGAGGGTGTTTCCATTCACCAAAGAAAGTGCGGTCTTCGTGGTGTTTTCCAGCAGCAGGTAGGCAGCGTCGGCCTTGCACTGGGTAAGCGCCCCCACGGTGATGCGGTTATCCTTGCCCAGACCCACCTGGTAGACCTGGGAATTCTCATAGCTAAAATAAGGAAAGGAGGCTCCTCCCACGGGAATGAGGTACTCAAAGTAAAAGCTGTCCCCTCCAGAGCCGGAGGTGGGCGGCATGGTGTGGGTGTAGGTTGAACCTTTGGGAATGAGGGCGGTGGCGGCTCCCTGCAGCGGATTGAGCCCCACAAAGAGGTTCACGTCGTAATCCGTGGGATTTACAATCTGCACCTGCGCCAGCTGTGGCGGCACACCGCCACCTTCAGGCCCGGGCTTTTCCACAAGCCCGCCAGCAGCTGAAGACCCGCCCCCGGAGCCCTGGCTACAGGACAAGAAAATGAGAAAAAAACACATCGGAAGAAGCCGCAATTCCTTTTTCATGCACCAATCCCAAAATCAACACCCAGGAGCCAGCACCGCCAGCCCCCGAGTGTCACAAGCGCACCTAGTTGGTGATTTTAAATCCATCATCAACTAGTACTGGTTCGCCGTCAAATAAGAAACTACTGATTGACTGTAAACCCATTTTCAACAGGGACACCAGGTCCTTCCCAGTCCCCAGTCAGAGCCCAAACATTATCTCCAGTTACAGTGAAGGTATACAATTTGCCAGCCTCAAATGTCTGCTCTGGAATCGAATAATCACTTTTTTCACTTCCACCATACAGCAAACTTGCAATCTTTTCTGATTCTGAGAACTTATATCCTTCACTACCAGAAAGCCTTGTCATTTTTATTTGATAGATTAATGAACTACCAGAGTTAATAATTTGCCCACCAGTGGAAGTCGTCAAGGCCTCTGTATTTGCACCATCAAAGAGCTTGATACCAGCTTGTGACTGATTCTTCAATTTCAGATATGCATACCCGTTTGTAAATGTTACATTTTTTGCCCACTTATCTGAACTCACAACCAAAGGAGAATTGCTAGTAATCTGATGCTCTACTGAAAATGCTTGTCCTGCAGCAGGAGTACCT
>CAMGSV010000184.1 GCA_946061495.1 uncultured Spirochaetales bacterium
GAGCCTGCCAAAGCTGTCCTTCCAGCGGCAGTACCAGTCGGAGTTCACCTTCAAGCGGCAGCCTGCAGCTGGCTGCGTCTCCACCATTGAGTCCTGCTACCACCTGATTCGAGAATTGCAGGCAGCTGGCCTGGTGGATGCCGCCCTTGACCCCAGCCCCCTCATGGCCGTGTTCCGCCGCATGGTGGACTTCCAGCTGGCGGCGGAGCAAGCCCGCATTGCCGCAGGAATTCCCGGCCGTCACTCCTACGATGCCCAGCGGGACGCAAACCGTCGAAAACGTCTGCGTCGCCAGCGGGTAGAAGCTCCTGACTCCGCAAAATCTTAACTCGGCCTCAAAAAAACCGATAATCATGTATAGTCAGGAGAAACATATTCAATGAAGAAATCAGAAAAGCTGAGTATTGTCGCTGGTATTAGCCTGCTTGTTGTGGCGGCTTTATTCCTTGTTGCATTGTTGATTCAATTGCTCCCCTTTGGAAGCAAGGGCTCCGTTCCTGTGTTGGGCGGCTTGGGAAGCCTGTTGTTTGGAGCCTATGGGTATTCCAGTCTGCTGATTCCCTGCTTTTTCTTTGCGGCGGGCTTGGGCTGCATCCTCTTCCCGTGGAACGAGCGGATTGGTGTCATCTACGGTCTGTCCTTCGTTCCCTTTTTTACCATTGTCATAACAGAAAAGATTTGTGCCGGAATGCTGGCATTGGGCAACAGTCCCTTGGTGGGAATTCAGGTTGCCGCCGCAATTATTGTCTGTATCTTGTTGCTGGGCATAGAATATTTTGCCGCCTCCTTTGTGGGTGGCCTTGTCCAGAACAGACTGAATGCTACACGCCAGCCCGTGGCGGAACCATCTCCTGTTCAGCATCCGCCGATTTTCCCAGAGGGTATGCTTCGTGACGATGTGGTGGAGCTGTCGGAGCCTCAGGGGGGGGAGCCTATGACAGAAAAAATCCATGTTCAGGAAGAGGTTCCCCAGGAAGTGTTTGAGGAGGAGTCTCAGCTGGAGGAGGAGCAGGAGGTGTCCCTTGAGGAAACCATGGTGATGGACAGCATCGGTGAGGAAGCAGTTCTGCCAGACAACCATCCTGCAGTGGCTGAGCCCCCTGAGGAAGACGCTTTTCCCGAGCCTGAGTTTTCGGAGCCTGTAGCCCAGACCAGCCAGCCCAAGGCAGCTCCCATTGACTTGGGGGACGTGGCGAGTCCGAAGCTGCAGCCTGGCATTATCCAGCAGTCACGGATGGAGGCAGAGGTGGCGGCATGGTTGGCAGCCCAGCGAGAGGCTGTGTCTGGGGAGACCTCCCAGGATGAGGCAGAGCAGCAGCAGGAAGAAAAAGAGGATGTCTTCGGCAAGGATTTCTTTGAGACGGCACCTGTTCCCACTGAGGACGTTTTTTCCAAGGAGTACATTGCGTCTCTGCACGCCCAGCGAGAGGCTGCCCGTCAAGAAATGGCGCAACCAGAGGAGACGAAACAGGAGGCAGCCTCCATCGAAGCCGCAGAAACTGCCGTACCTGCTTCTGAACCAGTCCAGCAGGCTCTTCCCCCCGATGAGGAGCCCCAACCGATGCAGTTCCAGCCGATTCCCCACTACTCCATGAATCCCCAGGCTGACATGGACAGTGTAGACCATGCCCAGCTTCATTTTACAGCGGATGATTTTGCAAATCCTCAGGAGGCAGCCTTTTTGGAGGATCCCTTTGGTGAGGGCTACAAGCTGGAAGAGGATGCTGTCGTGACTCAGGCACAATTTCTGGATGATGGGGAAGCTGTCTCGGAGCAAATGGCAGATGAAGGGCAGGGGTGTGACGACAATCTGGCGGACGATTCCTTTGCGGAGGACGACAGCTTCGATCCAGAGGCGGATTTGCCGGAGGATGACTCGTATGCCAAAGAGGAGCAGTTCTTCGATGACCAGGAGTCTGGTTCCGAGGACTTGGCTCTGCAGGAAGACTGTGCATTGCAGCAGGAACTGCTGCCGGACATCAGCTTTCCGCCGGAGGACCAGCTGGAAAGTGACAATCCCGATTTGGATGGCAATTTCTTTGTGGAAGACGACAGCTTCGACCCGGAGGAAGACCTAGAGACCGACACTGAAGACGAAGCAGTTGCAGATGATGATAGCGATGAAGCTGAAGATGAGCTTGCCTTTGACGAAGAAGCGGGGTTCGACCTGGATTTTCCGCCGGAGGATGATGAAACTGCCGAGGAAGACAACGAGGATGCGGAGGTTGTCGAGGAGGACGAAAGCCTCACCGAGGAAAGCGACACTGATGAGGACCTGATGCCGGAGGCAGCGCAGACACCCTTCCAGGTGGAGCCCCTCGTGGAACGGGCTGTCCCCCACCGCAGTCGTGGCCCCTACACTGTTCCCGCAGCGGAGTTGTTGCAGGCCTACCCCGGTGATGAATACTGGGTGATTGACGACGAGACTTTGGCCGCAGCTGGAGACTTGAAGGATACCCTCAGCGAATTCAAGATTGAGGCGGAGGTGACGGGCATCCGCAAGGGGCCGGTCATCACCATGTTCGAGATTCTGCCCGCTCCCGGTGTGAAGCTCAGCAAGATTGTGGCCCTGCAGGATAACATCGCCCTGCGTCTGGCTGCCTCCAGTGTTCGTATCGTGGCGCCCATTCCCGGCAAGCATGCGGTGGGAATCGAGGTGCCCAACAAGGAGCGGGCCATCGTCAGCTTCAAGGAATTGATTGACACCGACAATCCGGCCTTCAGGAAGCAGGCGGTGCCGGTGGTTTTGGGAAAGGACATTACCGGCGAGGCCCAGGTTATCGACCTGGCCAAGACGCCCCACCTGCTGATTGCCGGCTCCACTGGTTCTGGAAAGTCGGTCTGCGTCAACTCGCTGATTCTTTCCATCCTGTTCAAGCGGTCTCCCCAGGAGGTCCGCATGATTTTGATTGACCCAAAAATCGTGGAGCTGAAGCTGTACAACGACATTCCTCACCTCCTCACCCCCGTCATCACGGAGCCAAAGAAGGCCTTCCAAGCCCTGCAGTACTGCCTGTGCGAGATGGAGCGCCGCTACGCATTGCTGGACGGCATGGGGGTTCGGGAAATCACCAGCTACAACAAGCGGATTGTGGAGCGGAACATCGCCACGGAAAAGCTGCCCTACATCGTGGTTATCATCGACGAGTTCGCCGACCTGATGGCCACCACAGGGAAGGAGCTGGAGTCCACGGTGGCCCGTCTGGCTGCCATGAGCCGTGCAGTGGGAATCCATCTGGTGCTGGCTACCCAGCGGCCCTCCATCGATGTCATCACTGGTCTCATTAAGGCCAACATCCCATCCCGCATCGCATTCATGGTGGCCTCCAAGATGGACAGCCGCATCATCATCGACCAGGTGGGGGCGGAAAAGCTTTTGGGCAAGGGTGACATGCTCTACGCTTCGGCCACGGACCCCTTCCCGGTTCGCATCCAGGGCACCTTCGTCTCCGACAACGAGGTGGAGAACGTGGTGGAATTCGTCAAGCAGTACGGGGCGCCGGACTACATCGACGATGAGATCTTCGTGGATGAAGAGGAGCCGGACATGGGGCCGGGGCTTTTCGGCGAGGGAGAGGATCCCCTCTATGACCAGGCTCTGGAGATTGTGATGCAGGCAGGCAAGGCTTCTGCCTCCTATATCCAGCGACGGCTCAAGATTGGGTACAATCGGGCTGCCCGTCTGGTGGAGGAGATGGAGAACAAGGGCATTGTGGGGCCTGCCAACGGTTCCAAGCCCCGAGAAATCATCCAGCTACCGTAGGTAGCCTCTACCGTAGGTAGCCTCTACCGTAGGTAGCCTCTACCGTAGGTAGCCTCTACCGCAGGTAGGGGTGTCATGGACGATAGTGTGATTTTGTCGTATAATAGGGATTTAGGAGATTATAATGTTGTCACAATATACGCAAGAATATATCACCACCAGCCGCCTCAAGACGGCCTATTATCGTGGAGGACAAGAGAATAAGAGGAAACTGCTGCTGATTCATGGTAATATGTCCTCTTCTGTGTTCTTTCTGCCTCTGCTGCCCCAATTGTCCCAGAATTTTGATACCTTGATTCCAGACCTGCGTTGTTTTGGAAATTCAGAATCTTTACCCATAGATGCTACCAAGGGGTTCCGTGAGTGGACAAAGGACCTGGTGGAGGTAACAGATGCTCTTGGCTGGGAGGAATTTTCTATACTGGGTTGGTCCTTGGGGGGCGGTGTGGCCATGCAGTTTGCCATGGATTACAGTGACCGGGTGGAAAAGCTGGTGCTTTTGGCTCCGTGCCCCCCCTGCGGCTTTGGTGGAACTGTGGGCGAGGAGGGAACACCCATCCAGCCCGTGGGGATTGGTTCTGGAGCAGGTTTTGCCAACAGGCAGATGCTGATGGTGACGGCCGCCCAAAGCAAGGAAGTCTTGAGTGGCCTACTCCACAGCTTTTGTTTTTCCACTGACTTCCATCTTGACCCCAATATCGAGGACATGTTGATTGAGGGCCTGACCAGTATGAAGCTGGATGACCAGATGTATCCGGGAGACTATTACTACACCGTCCACTGGCCCCACGTGCTGGCAGGAGATCATGGAGTGCTGAATACCATGTCGCCAAAGCATGTGAACATGACGCCCTTGCTGGAGCTTGCAAAGAAGCCTGACATCCTATGGATTCATGGACTGAACGACGTGATTGTTAGTGACTATTCCATTCTGGATTTTGGCTACCTAGGGTCCATCCCAGCCGCGAAGCGCTAATGGAACTGCGCGAAGCGCTTGAAACCACATGGAACGGCCCTTGGCTAATGGAACGCGCAAAGCGCTAATGGAACGGCCTCCGGCCCTGAAACCACCGTGAGCGTTTATATAAGG
>CAMGSV010000185.1 GCA_946061495.1 uncultured Spirochaetales bacterium
CCATCAACCCCATGTACGACAAGGCCTACCTGGAGGCGGCACGGCTGCTTGATGCAAAGAACGATTCTGCTGGAGCCATCACCGCCTACCAGCAGGTCATCAGACTGGACTCGGCCAATACCAGTGCCCTGCGGGAGCTGGGAACGGTCTATGCCAAGGATGGCCGCTATCAGGAAGCAGAGCAGCAGTTCAGAAAGGCACTAGCCTTGTCCGCCGACGATCCTTTGACCAACTACAACCTGTCCACAGCCTTGTACAGTCAGGATAAGCTGAAGGATTCCTTGACCTATGCCCAGAAGGCCTACACGACTGCCAAGAAGGATTCCAAGATGAATGCCACCAACAAGGTGTCCATCATCTACAATTATGCCCTGCTTCTTGATGAGAGTGGACGGATTGACGATTCCATTCCTGTCTACCAGGAGGCATTGAAGCTGGATGCCCGCCATGTGAAGTCCCTCATCAACCTGGGAAATATTTTCCTGGAGTCAGGAGATGGATCTTCCGCTCTGACCTTCCTGATGAAGGCGGTGGCCCTGGATCCCTCCAACTTTGAGGCAAACAACAACATGGGCAAGGCATACCTGCAGCAGAAGGACTACACGCTGGCAGTAGACTATTTCCAGACAGCATTGAAGCTGGATTCCAGTAACAATGATGTGCGGGCAAATCTTGCACGGGCCTATGCCAGCGCCGAGGATTATGAGAATGCCAAGACCATGTACACCGATGTCATCAAGGCGGACAACAGGAACTGGGATGCCTACATCGAGCTCGCTAAGGTCTGCATGTCCTTGAATGATGGTGCCAATGCGGAGAAGTACCTTGTCTATGTACAGGAAAAGAATCCTGGGTACCGTTCCAGTGAGGTGCAGTCGCTGCTTTCCAGCCTATAGGATTTAAATTGAAAGGAAAGAGGGGCATCCTCGTTTCAGGATGGCCCTTTTTTGTGCCATATTTTTTACGAGCTGAAGAATTGTTGCATGGGAACTGTCTCCAGTTCATAATGATTGCAATCGTAGAAAGGGGGGGGGGCGGCTCTATGATGGTGATGGGGTGGGAGGTGACAACTCCCTCTGCGTCCAGCGAGAGACCTTCGCCCTGGCTGACAGAATGGGTTCCGTTGGCACTGCTGATGGTGGCGCTTCCGGCGGTGACTTGGAGAGAGAGGGGAGAAGCGCTGCCGCTGCCAATGTTTGCGTTGATGGCAGTACCCTCCTGTAGGGCCACCGTCACATTGCCGGACCGCAGTTGCATGTTTGCGCCGTTGCTGGCATTGGCGGAAAGGTTTCCTCCGGAAAGGTTCACGGAGGTCATGCCGTCGGTGTCCACCTGGATCTGGATGATGGTGTTCTCTCCCAGCTGCAGCTCGCTGCGCTCGAAGAAGAAGGTGGTGGTCTAGCGGGCCATGGCTGCACTGTTGCCGGCACTGCTGAGCATATCTAATAGGAGAAAACTATTGGAACGGATGGTGGTAAGCTCTGCCTCGTCAGATGCGGCAGAACGCTGGTTCAATGTGTGATTGTTCTCTTCTGCCGTGCGCTTGGTATCATCTCCAACGAAGTAGGAGACGATATAGGTGACCGCACCCAAGGAAATCAAAACCAGCATTGTAATGATTATGACCAGTTTCAGGCCGATTGAAAACGTTACTTTTTGCACACAACACTCCCAGTGAAAATCGATACTACACTGTTTACATCATCGGTATTATATATGCATTTTCTAACGAAGACTTCAAGTAGAGATGATAAATAGTGCATCGACTGAATATGATGACACATTTTTGGAAAAAAATAGGAGAATTCATAAAAAAAACTCCATTTGATGGAATAATTTGTTCCACCGATGGAGTTTTTTGCATTGGTCCGGCAGTCACCGGATTCTAATCCTAGAAGTCAGCTGCCTCGATCTTCTCTACCTTGTAGTTGTGGTCGTGCTCGTTGATGGAGAATTTCAGTGTGTCTCCCTTCTTTGCATTCATCAGCTTGTTTCCCAAGGGTGACTTGAAGGAAATCACCTTGTTCTTCGGATCAGACTCCCAGGGACCCAGGATGGTGTACACCTCCTGCTCGTTTGTGTTGAGGTTCAGCAGGGTGACCTTAGTTCCAAAGGAGACGCTGGAGGTGGACAAAGTTGCCGGGTCGAAAATCTTGGCACGTCCAATTTCGTCGGTGAGCCGTCCAGCCCTGTTGTTCAGCTCGTTCTGCCGCTCCTTTGCAGCCTTGTACTCCGCATTCTCCTTCAAGTCTCCCTGTGCCCTGGCCTCGGCAATTTCCTTTGCATTGTCGGGCATCTCCACCGTCAGGATGTTTTCCAGCTCCTGTTTCTTGAGGGTGAGCATCTTTGCGGTGACAATGAAGCCCATGTTGGTGGAGGTCTTTTCTTCTGCACCATGGAACTTGAAGTCGGGGAATTTCTTCTGGATTTCACTGCGGAGTCGCATCTTGATGGCAGGGTCAAGGTCCTTCACGTCGTCCACCAAGGTGTACATACGGGTGACGGTATCCATGTCATTGTCCAGGATGTAGTTCAAGAGGGTGTTTTCCTCGAACAGCAGCTTTTGGATCTGGCGGTCCAGCTTCCTGTTTTCAGTGGTGTCCACATGGTTGTCGATTTCCCGATAAATCAGGTCGAGAATGTGGACCAGGGTGACCAGCTGTCTTTCGTAGGGAATTCCCGCCTCCTGGAACCACTGCTCCTCACGGCACTCTCGGAAGAAGAAGATGGCTGCCTCACGGTACAGGCGGAACTCGTCGAAGCTTTCCACCGCCAGCTTCTTCACGGCGTCCACATAACCGTTCTCAATGAGCTGTGAGAGCATTTCCTTTCTGAGGGCAGTGGGGAAGAGTTTGATGTAGATGTCTCCCCAGTTGGGCAGCAGGGTCTTGACGCAGGTCAGGAAGTCCGAGCGAAGGTTCGTGTTCTTTGTGTCCTTCAGGGCAATGTACATCTTTCGGGGATCCTCCACCTCTGCGAAAAGCTCTCCGAAGGTGTACTTGAAGTTGGGGTTCAAATGGGGCTTTTCAGCCACAATCTTGCGTACCACCAGGTAGGATGCCATTACCTGCTCCGTTACGGAGCTGAATGACTTCAGGTAGTTGGTGAAGTAGGAGAACATTTCCAAGAACAACTCGGAATCCTTGTCGGTCTCCTTGGATTCGAGGTACTTCATCAGGATGTCGATACGGGCAAAGAACTGCTTTTGAGCCTTGAATTCTCCAGCCAGCATTTCTGCTCGGGAGATCACATTGGCACGGACGGTGTACATATTGATGTCGTTGGGATTTACACCGAACTTGGGGTTGGTGCTGAGCTCGGCGCGAGCCCTGGTGCTCCAGCTGGTCCACTCTCCAGGGGACAGGATGCTGGGAACCAACTCCGCCTTGATGTGCTTGAAGTCACAGTTGTTTCCAAAGCTCTTGATGATGATCTCAAGGGCCTTGGCGGGATCCTTCTTCACCTCTTCAGCCAGGTCAGCCTTTGTTTTGGTGGCCTTCTTGACCCAGATGTGGTCGGGAGACAGGGGCTGCAGGGCCTCGATGGCCATGTCGGAGGACATTTCCTTCTTTCCATGCTTCTTTCCAAAGTTGATGGTGAGCTGCTTGTTGTTTACCTGCTGGATGATTCCAACACCCCAGTACCGGTGGAACACGTAGTTTTTCTTGTCAAAGGCAATGCGCTTCTCAAAGCCAGAGATGGCGTCCATTACGTTGCGGGTGGTACCCTGGAGTCCAGACTCCTTGATGCATTCCTCCAGGCGGCTGTGGTTGCTGTACTTGCTCCTGAAGCAGTCCACAATCTCTCGGCGTGCCCAGGAATCGGTGTTGTCGATGTTCAAAATCAGCTTGAGGATGTCAATGGCGACGCTCCATGCCTTGCCAGCCTCGGCCTCGTCGCCCTCACTGGCCTGGCTCTTGTAGTGCTCGTAGAGCTCCTGCATCAGCACGGCACTCTTGTCCTCGTTGATGGCTTTTGCAATCTGCCGCTGTACAAGGTAGAAGAACTCGATGTCTCCGGGAATTTTCTTCACCAGCTTGGACCAAATCTCCTTGATCTGGTTCATGGCATTGCTGCCAATGTTGATGTATCGGTGGATGGCTCTTCTGTAATAGTCGATGGCCTCTTCCTCGTTGCCAGACTGCTCGTAATGCTCGGCCAAAAGCTTTGCCACATCGGCTTCTTCATGGTCCACCCGTACCAGTGTCTCATAAATTTCCCAGACCTTTTCGTTGCCCTCGTTGTGATAGCATTCTGCCAAGGTCCTCAGGGCAAATTTATTGTTGGGGTCCTCTTCAAGGATGGCCTCACAGAGGTAGGTTACCACATTTGCCTTGTGATTGTCCTGGAAGATGTCCACCAGGCTTATCAGCGCGGAGTTGTCCAGGGTCTTCTTCTTCAGGGAAAGCATTCCGGAAATGTACAGGGCGATGATGCTGTTCTTTGTGTGGGACAGATGCTCGTCACAGGCTGCCTTCAATTCGTCGATGCAGTTCTGATTCTGGGCATTCTCCACAATGGCTGCCAATTCCACAAAGTTGCTCTTTGAATAATTGCTGATGGTGGCTCTTGTCCACTTTTCCTCATTCAGCATTCCCTGCACAGATTTTACAAGCTCTTCTGACATATCCAACTCCTATTTATTTCAGTCAATGTAACTCGATTCCATCTGCTTACCGCTACATGGTGTATTTTTTGTACACATCCTCGTTAAGCAGCTTGATGCGGCGCAGGGTGTCGTTAATCTTTTCCCTGTCGTCATTTATATTCAAATAATAATCAATGGCCATTTTCCAGTTGTCCATATTCTTTTTCAAGAATTTTGATAACCTGCTGCTGAC
>CAMGSV010000186.1 GCA_946061495.1 uncultured Spirochaetales bacterium
ACCCCCGTTCAATCCGAAATATCCAAGACGATTTATTGACTATGCACAAACAGTGCAGTACAATGGCAGTATAAATCAGTGCGAGGATGTGAACTATGGCAACATCGAATATTACCATCAGAATGGATTCGGAGCTCAAAAGACAGGGCGAGGAGCTCTTTGAGGCTTTGGGTCTCTCCATGACGGCCGCCATCACTGCCTTTGTAAAACAGGCAGTTCGGGAGCAGGCCATTCCTTTTAGGCTCTCCAGAAACACGCCCGCCCCCAGCCCCAACCCCTTGACACTCCAGGCGTTCCAAGAGATTGAGGAGATGAAGAAAAGTCCGCAAGACTACAAGTCATATAAGGATGCCCAGGAGCTGTTCCAAGAGATTCTTGCATGAAATATGAGATAAAGGTCTCCAACACCTTCAAAAAAGATGTACGGCTTGCCCAAAAACGGAATCTCGACCTCTCCCAGCTTGGCAAAGTCATCGATCTGCTGGCAGCAGGCCAACCGCTCCCCCGCAAATATAAAGACCACCCACTGACGGGGAACTACAAGGGGTACCGTGAGTGCCACATACAACCAGACTGGCTGCTCATCTATCAATATCACCACGAGGGCCTGTACCTCTACTTGACCCGCACCGGCTCACACTCCGACCTGTTCTAGTCCCCATCCCAGCACCAAGCCCCCGCCATTGCCAGCCGGAGCCGTTCCCGCTATACTGGTTGCAGGAGGTGCCCATGACCCTTGTGATACAAAATGCCGACCAGAATTTGTTGTCTATGCTCAATGCAATCAACAAGATGCGGCCGCAACCATACACCTACTTTCAGGACGATGACTTTTCCGACGAGTCCATTGCTTCCATCAGGGAGGGTGAGGCGGAGCTCTCGCAACAAAAAGCAAATGGCACCTTAGAAACCTTTTCCTCCGCCAAAGATGCCTTTGCCTGCATTGTATGAAATACAAAATTTTCCTTACTACTCGGTTCAAAAAGGATGCCAAAAAGCTTTCAGAGCAAGACAGACAAGCTGAAAGGCTATCGTGACTGCCACGTCAAACCGGACCTGGTGCTCATCTACAAAATCGAGGATGACCTCCTGCTCCTTTCCGCCTATCGAATCAGCTCCCATTCAAATCTGTTCTAAGGCGTTCAGCCCCATCCCAGCACCAAGCTCCCGCCATTGCCACCAAGTCCATTTCCCGCTATACTAGGGACAAAGCCTTGGCCCTCCAGTCCTTGCCGGAGCCGGGGACAGTCCAATACCATCAAGATTCAATCAAGGAGTTTCCTGTGGAAGTTCGTGTTCGTTACGCTCCCTCCCCAACGGGGATGCAGCATATCGGTGGGGTGCGCACCGCCCTGTTCAACTATCTTTTTGCCCGGGCCAACGGCGGCAAGTTCATCCTGCGGCTGGAGGACACCGACCGCACCCGCTACGGCGAGGAATATGTCCAGAACCTGTACGACACCATGGCCTGGCTGGGCATTGAGTGGGACGAGGGTGGAGCAAAGGGCGGCGACTACGGCCCCTACGTCCAGTCGGAGCGCTTCGACCTGTACAAGAAGTACGCCCAGGAGCTGGTGGAAAAGGGCCAGGCCTACTACTGCTTCTGCGATGCCGAGCGGCTGGACAGAATTCGCTCCATCCAGACCATGAACAAGATGCCCCCCGGATACGACCGGAACTGCCGCCACCTCACGGAGGAGGAGATTAAGGCAAACCTCGATGCCGGCAAGCCCTACGTTATCCGACTAAAGGTTCCCATGGAAGGGGTAACCCGCTTTAAGGATGCCTTGCTTGGTGACATTGAATGGAAGAACGAAGACATTAACCCCGACCCCGTTCTGCTGAAAAGCGACGGCTTCCCCACCTACCACTTGGCCAACATCGTGGACGACCACTTTATGAAAATTACCCACGTTATGCGTGCCCAGGAATGGATTCCCTCCACCCCCCTCCACGTGCTGATGTACCAGGCCTTCGGCTGGGAGCCACCACAGTTCTGCCACCTTCCCATGGTTATGGGACAGGACGGTCAAAAGCTTTCCAAGCGCCACGGTGCCACCAGCGTCAACGAATTCCGAGCACGAGGCTATTTGCCTAAAGCCCTCATCAACTATGTGGCCATGCTGGGCTGCTCCTATCAGGACGGCCGTGACATCTACGATCTGGCGGACTTCGAGCAGCTGTTCAAGGTGGAGCACCTGAACAAGGCCCCCGCCGTCTTCGACTACAAGAAGCTGGAATGGTTCAACGGCCAGTACATGCGCACCATGAGCGACCAGGAGCTCTACGAGGCCACACTCCCCTTCATCACCGGCACTGGGGATGCCGCCCTTCCCATCAACGTCAGCGACCAGTTCCCCGCACCCAAGGTGGGCCCGGCAGTGTCCGGAGTGAGCCTGAACGAGGCCGGGGAGCCTGTGGCGGAAGGCTTGTCTGCGGCACAGACAAGGGAAAAGCTCATGCAGCTGATGCCCCTCATCAAGGAGCGGCTCCACTTCCTCTGTGATGCCGCAGAGATGGTCCGCTTCCTCTTTACCGAGCCCGCTGTCCCCCCCGTGGAGCAGATTGTCCCCAAAAAGCTGGACACTGCCAAGACACGGGAGGTGCTGGAGGCCAGCAAGGAGTTCATCGCCGCCCTAGCCACCATGGGCGAGGAGGAGGCCGACACACTGGCCCGCCAGATTGCAGAGCGGCTGGGGGTGAAGCTGGGAGACTTCATGATGCCCATCCGCATGGCCGTCACCGGCAGCCGGGTGAGTCCCCCGCTGGTGGGCTCCATCAAGATTCTTGGCATAGACAAGGCCCTGGAGCGCACCGACAGAACTCTGGCCACATTCTAGTTTGATGAAAGGAGTTGGTTCCACACCAGCTCCTTTCATCCCTCGGAGGAAAACCATGAGACGAAAGGACAGGGAAATCACCGACAAGCAGAAGATTGACGAAATCATCCGGGGCTGCCACTGCTGCCGGCTGGGATTTTGCGACCAGGGGGAGGTCTACATTGTGCCGCTGAACTTTGGCTTTGTGGCCACGGAAACCGGCGGCACCTTCTATTTCCACGGGGCCAAGGGGGGAAGGAAATACCGGCTCCTGCAGGAACACCCCACCGTCGCCTTCCAGCTGGACCGGGAGTACTGGCTCACCGGCGGACAGGCAGCCTGCGACTACGCCTGCCACTTCCAGAGCGTCATGGGAACCGGGGTGGCCTCCATCATCACGGAGCCGGAGGAAAGGCTGGCGGCCCTGAAAGCCCTCATGGACCAGGCGGTGGCCCATCACCACGCCAGCCCAGCCCAGCTCACGCATTTGCAGCGGCCCCCAAGGGAACCCAAGTCCCCCGCCAAGCCCGACTCCATCCATCCCGTGGGAACCGAGTGGAGCTTCCAGCCGGAAATGGTGGCCGCCACCTGCGTCTTCAAGGTGGAGATACGCACCCTTTCCTGCAAGGAGCATGAGTGAGGCCTCCCCATCACCAATCCGTTACAAACTCCATGTAGTTGTCTTGGGTCACTACAGAAAAAGGGACATCGGGATAATTGTTTGAAAAGGTGAGGGGGCATTTTACCCCTCCCTTTTTCCCGCTGTATTTAAATTCGTATGCAAAAAGCTGGTTTTCGGCCTCTTCAATGAAGTCAATTCCCTGTCTTTGGGTGGTACGCCAAAAATAATACTTCCTGCTTCTGTTGTGATACAAATTGTTCTTGATACGCTGGCTTATCAAGAAATTTTCCCACAGGCTTCCCGTATCGGATCGCAGCTCCCAAGGAGAGAAACTGGACAAAACCCCATTCCGCACTCCATTGTCATAGAAATAAATCTTGACACTTTTCTTCAGCTCGTTGCGGACATTCCGGCTGTAGGAACGAAGATGAAAAATCACATAGGCCTTTTCAAGCAAGTCCACATAGCGCTGCACGGTCTGCACGTCAATTCCCAAGAGTCTACCCAGTTCATTGAAGGAAACCTCGCTGCCCACCTGGAGCGCAAGGGCCTGAACCAGTTTTTCTATGACGGCGGGCCTGCGAATGTCCTGAAATTCAAAGACATCTTTGTAGAGATAGGAATTCACAATGTTCGCAAGGATTTCCTTTTCATCCCCTGGATTGTTCACCACGTCGGGATAAAATCCGAACAAGAGCCGATTGTGCAGCTGGCGGCTTTCCTCCAGCAGGGAGGTGTGCTGCACCAGCTCTTGGGTGGAAAAGCCAAAAAGATTGTATTCGAATTTGCGGCCAGTCAGGGGCTCGTTCATGGAATTAGACAAATCCAAGGAGGAGGAGCCAGTCACTGCCAGCTGCACCTGGGGAAAGGTGTCGTGGAGCAACTTTAAGGTGAGGCCAATATCCTGCACCCGCTGGGCCTCGTCGATGACGATAAAGTCAGCATTTCCCACAAGGGACCGAAGCTTTGCCGAATTCGGCTCCGAAAGGAATTTCCGCACCTCACTTTCGTCGCAATTCCAGAACTGCGTTTTGGCAGGAGGCAGCTTCTCCATCATGCTTTTCAGCAGGGTTGTCTTTCCCACCTGCCGTGGCCCGATGAGCAAAAGCACCTTGCCCCCACCCACCTTGGACTCCAAAATGGTCTGCAAATCCCGTCGAATTCCACTCATGGTAAAAATAGTATAATAATCTTCTGTTTAAATCAATAAATATTATAACTTTTTTCGATTACAACCGAAAAAAATTATAATAATCTACTGATTAGTAGCAAAGGGTGGCTATCAACCACCCCTCACTACCCCTAGAACATCTTGCTGAAGATGTCGGATGGGAAGTAGTAGATGGTCAACAACGACTAACGTCTATTCTAATTCTTCTTC
>CAMGSV010000187.1 GCA_946061495.1 uncultured Spirochaetales bacterium
CTAGCCTGGCGGTGGTGCAGCCCACCCGCTTTGGCTGCGGTCTCGATGCCGTCCCCTCGGAGAAGGTGGATGGGGTGCTGCAGGCCAACGGCAGGATGTACACCCTCATCAAGATTGACGAGGGCTCAAACCTGGGTGCCGTCCGAATCCGTATCCGCAGCTTGATTGCCGCCGTGCGGGAGCGGGAGCGTCGCCAGACCTCCAAGCCCGTGTCCATCTCTGCCGCCTACAAGCGCCAGGTCTTCACCAAGGAGATGAAGAAGACCCACACCATCATCGCACCCCAGATGTCACCCATCCACTTCCGCCTGATCCAGAAGGCCTTCGAGTATTCCGGCTACAACTTTGTGATTCTGCCGGAGGTGGACACCATGGCGGTGGAGACGGGCCTGCAGTACGTGAACAACGATGCCTGCTATCCCTCCATCTTGGTGGCGGGGCAGATGATTGCGGCCCTCAAGTCCGGCAAGTACGACCTTGACCACGTGAGTCTGCTGATTACCCAGACGGGAGGTGGCTGCCGTGCCACCAACTACATCGGCTTTATCCGCCGCGCCCTGGTGGACGCTGGACTGGAGCATGTGCCGGTGCTGTCCCTGAACGCCTCTGGATTGGAGTCCCAGCCGGGCTTCAAGATTACTCCCGCCCTGCTGCACCGTGCCATGATGGCCTTGATGACCGGCGACGTGCTGATGCGCGTTCTGTATCGCACCCGTCCCTACGAGGCCACCTCCGGTTCCGCCGACATGCTCTACGAGAAGTGGAGCGGCAGGGCCGAGGTGCAGCTGAAGTCATTGTCTATCAGAAAGTACCACAAGCTGATTCAGGGAATTGTGGATGAGTTCGATGAACTGCCGTTGCTGGACATCAAGAAGCCTCGTGTTGGCGTGGTGGGAGAGATTTTGGTGAAGTTCCATCCCACTGCCAACAACGACATCTGCCGTGTTATCGAGCGGGAGGGGGCTGAGTGCGTCATGCCCGACCTGGCTGACTTCCTGTTCTACACCTTCTCCACGGGCATCTTCCGCCACGAGGAGCTGGCCTTCCCCAAGAAGACCGAGCGGAATGCCCGGCTTTTGGTGTGGTTCCTGGAGCTGTACCGCAAGCGGATCAAGAAGGTGCTGGGAAAGAGCAAGCGTTTCGACCCGCCCTCATCCATCTACGACCTGATGAAGGGGGTGGACGACATCGTGCAGCTGGGCAACATCACCGGCGAGGGCTGGTTCCTCACCGCCGAGATGGTGGAGCTGATTCATTCCGGCGTGCCTAGCATTGCCTGCGTGCAGCCCTTCGCCTGTCTGCCCAACCATGTGACGGGAAAGGGCATGATCAAGGAGCTGCGGCACCGCTTTCCGGAGTCCAACATCTCCGCCATCGACTACGATCCGGGAGCCAGCGAGGTGAACCAGCTGAACCGCCTCAAGTTGATGCTCTCCAACGCACCCCTGGGTCGCCATCCCGATGAGGAGCTGGAGGCCTGATGGCTCTGTAAAGACAAGAGGCACCGCCGGTCAGCTGGTTCATAGAAATCGGTTGGCCGGCGTTTTTTGTTGGTGGAGGGGAGTGGGCAAAGGGGAGGTTTCCGTCCCGCCACCCGTTCCCACAAAGCCTTCCTTCCGCTACAATGATGCCATGTTTCCACCCCTTCCCCTTGAGCCGGCCCGCACCCATGCCCTGGACGTGCTGAAAGAGCTTGATTCAGGCCAGACACCCTTTTCTCCCCAGGACAACCTGATGTTCGGGGTGCTGGTGTGCCGGGAACCAGCCTCCCAGCGGCAGGTGGTGCTCAAGGCCTTTTCCGGCCAGTTTCGGGGCGGCTGGCTGGTGGAGGGATGGGTGCCACCCCTGCTGGATGTGGCCGCCTATCGGCAGCAGGTGCAGCGGGATGACGGGGAAATCAAGGCTCTCACCGGGGAAATCAAAGCCTTGGAGGGGCGACTCTGTGCCATGGCGACTGATGTCGGCCTTCCCGCTGCCGAGGTTGCTGCCCTTGAGTCCCGGTTGCACTCCCTGCGGACTCGCCGCCGCCGCTTGTCCCACCAGTCCCTGTCTGCCATCTCCAGCCTCTACCGCTTTCCTTGTGCCGACGGTATTGTCAGAGGCTTCGCCGACTTTTATCCCGGCTTTCAGGAGGGACGGCTGCCGCCCACTGGCACGGGGGACTGCTGTGCCCCGAAGCTTTTGGGAGAGGCCTACCGACGGGGACTGGTTCCAGTCAGCCTTGCGGAATTCTTCTACGGCGACAGGAGCCAGACCTGCTACTGCCAAGCGGGGAAGGAAGGCCGGCGGCACAGGGAATTCTACCCGCCCTGTGACGAGAAGTGTGGCCTGGTGCTGCCGGCTATGCTGGGTTTGGAAATTCTGTATCGTGATGATTCCATCGTGGTGGTGAATAAGCCAGCCGGTCTGCTGTCGGTGCCGGGGCGTGGTCTTGAGAACCAGGACTGTGTGGTGGCGCGCCTCAAACGGCTTTTCCCCTGGTGCATTCACCAGCCCTCCGTCCATCGGCTGGATCAGGACACCTCTGGCCTGCTGGTGCTGGCCCTCACCCAGGATGCCCACCGCCACCTTTCCCGCCAATTTATGGAAGGAAGTGTCTACAAGGAATACCAGGCCCTGCTGCGGGGCAGGGTGGTGTCCGCCGGCTGGCAGCATCTGGAGCTGCCCTTCCGTCTTGATGTGGACAATCGTCCCCGCCAGATGTACGATGAAACTCACGGCAAGGTGGGGATTACCGACTGGAAGGTTTTGTCCTACCACCGCTGCGGGACGGCGGTGTGCCGGGACAAGGTGTTGACACGGGTGCTCTTCGTCCCCCGCACTGGTCGTACCCACCAGCTGCGGCTCCACGCCATGCACCAGAAGGGCATCGGCATTCCCATCCAGGGGGACCGGCTCTACGGCCAGCGACTGGAGGGTGAGCGGCTGATGCTCCATGCCACCCGGCTCCGCTTTATCCACCCTGAAAAAAAAGAGCCGGTGGAATACATCTCACCGGCACCATTCTGATGGTATTCAGCTCTAATCGAAGTACGGGGAAGTACCTCTTCTAGGTACAATCATTCAGCTCTAATCGAAGTGCTGGGCAGGACTTCTCCGAGGTACGACTATTCAGCTCGAATTGAAGTACTGCGGACCACCACGTCGTGGGAGGAGCCTTCCACGATGGATGCCTGGGACACCAGGGTGATTTTCGCCTCCTGCTGCAGCTGGGGGATGGACAGCACACCGCAGTTGCACATGGTGTGCCGCAGCTTGCTCAATGTCATGCCCACGTTGTCGTGGAGACTTCCGGCGTAGGGAACGTAGGAGTCCACTCCCTCCTCAAAGGCCATGGTCTTTGCCCCGCCCAAGTCATACCGCTGCCAGTTGCGGGCTCGGTTGGAGCCCTCTCCCCAGTATTCCTTCACGTAGCTTCCGTTGACGATGAGCTTGTTGGTGGGGCTCTCGTCAAAGCGGGCGAAGTAGCGACCCAGCATCACAAAGTCGGCTCCCATGGCCAAGGCCAGGGTGATGTGGTAGTCGTGGACAATGCCGCCGTCGGAGCAGATGGGGATGTAGATTCCGGTGCGCTGGTAATACTCGTCCCGGGCCTTGGCCACCTCGATGGTGGCGGTGGCCTGTCCACGGCCGATTCCCTTCTGCTCCCGGGTGATGCAGATGGAGCCGCCGCCGATTCCCACCTTCACGAAGTCGGCACCGTTCTCCGCCAGGAAGAGGAAGCCCTCACGGTCCACCACGTTTCCTGCTCCTACCTTCACCTGGGGGCCGAAGGCGTTGTGGATGTCGTGGAGTGCCCGCTTCTGCCACTCAGAGAAGCCCTCGGAGGAGTCGATGCACAGGACATCAACACCGGCATCCAGCAGGGCAGGGACCCGCTCCATGTAGTCACGGGTGTTGATTCCCGCCCCTACTACATAGCGGTGGTTTTCGTCCAGCAGCTCCAGGGGATGCTCCTCGTGGGAGGCGTAGTCCTTGCGGAACACCATGGAAACCAGGTGTCCGTCAGCAGATATAACAGGAAGGGAATTGAGCTTGTGCTTCCAGATCAGGTTGTTGGCCTCGCTGAGGGTAATGCCGTCCTGTCCCACAATGAGGTCGTCGAATTTGGTCATGTAGTCCGCCACCGGAGACTGGGGGTCCACCTTGTTGATGCGGAAGTCACGGCTGGTGATGATTCCCAGCAGCTTGCCGTTGGGGCTGCCATCGGCAGTGACTGCCACGGTGGAGTGGCCGGTGCACTCCTTCAGGTTGATGACATCCTGCAGGGTGTTGTCAGGCTTGATGTTGGAGTCTGAGGTGACAAAGCCAGCCTTGTGGCTTTTGACCCGGCGGATCATGTCGGCCTGCTGCTGGATGGTCTGGGAGCCATAGATGAAGGAGATGCCCCCCTCCTTTGCCAGGGCAATGGCCATGGTGTCGTTGGAAACGGACTGCATGACGGCAGAGACCATGGGGATGTTCATGGAGAGGGGGCATTCCTCCCCCTTGCTGAACCGTACGATGGGGGTTCGCAGGCTGACGTTGGAGGGAATGCAGTCTGCGGAGGAATAGCCGGGAACCAGCAGGTATTCACCAAAGGTGTGGGAGGGTTCTTCAAAATAGTATGCCATGTCAACTCCTTCAAAATGGTAGATGATGTGATTGTTTAATAGAAAATTATAACTGAAAGAAAAGGGTGGTGCAAGGGGATGTAATGTGCTTGCACCAAGCCGTGTCTTTTGGACCCCTATCTAGAACCAGAGAGAAGTCAAGTGAAGGTTTGAAGTTTGATGTTATTAACATTCTCAATCAAAAATCCCATTAACTCGTTTTATCAT
>CAMGSV010000188.1 GCA_946061495.1 uncultured Spirochaetales bacterium
GGTATGGTGTATACTACAGGTTCAATTTGCCCTATAGATTTAAGGAGATGGTGATGGCTTGGAGTGAAGAAAAGAAGAACGAAACACGGGAAAAGATTGGCCCTGGTGCAATGGTTAAGAATGGACAGAGACAATACGGCTTTTTTTGCACCTCAGATGATGGCATAAAAATTCTTGGAGTGCAGCGCAGCGGCTTTTTGGCCGTGCCCTCCGACGAGATTGTTGCAACCTTTACTGATGTGGAGGAAATGATTGCCGCCGGTTGGGTAATTGACTAGCCTGTGTGGCACCGGTGGGGGATTCTGGAGGCTGGCTGTGAAAGTCGAAGATAAGCCATTTTCCTCAATTCTTCTCACATCTTGACACTGTTTCGCCGCCCCTTTATGCTAGGGACATGAACACGTGCGATAAAAAGCGTCCTGGCCGGTGGCCGGTGGCAGTCATCGTGGTGGTGGTGGCAATACTTGCCGCCACCCTCTCTTCCTGCACAGAGTCAGGCGGCGTGGTGTCCCTTGACGAGCACCAGCTCTTTTCCCTGAAATACGGCAACTTTGAGGATCAGCTCAATCTGTTCACCCTGGCAAATCCCTCACCCGTCCAGACGAGCCTGGCCATGCGGGACGGTTTCTTCTATATCGCCAATGGAGAGGCTCGGAAGGTACTGGAGTTGAATTCCTACGGCGACCTGCTGAGCATCTACTACAACGGGGAGGGCAATCCCATCCCCAGCTTCGCCGACGGCACGGACTCTGCCACGGTATCCTCCACCAGAAAGGCGGTGGAGTATCCCTTCAATGCTCTTGGACCCATTGCGGCTGACTCCCGCAAGTACATCTATGTGGTGGACCAGCTGCCGCCGGAGCGCCATGAGCAGGACGTGGAGAACCGCCTGCTGCTGAGCCAGATTGTGCTGCGGTTTGCCAGCGACGGCACCTTCATCGACTACATCGGTCAGCGGGGGCCTGGGGGAATGCCCTTTCCCTACATCAGGGACATCTACACCACCAGCAACAGCGAGCTGGTGGTGGTGTGCCAGGCCAACGACGGCATGGTGGTCTACTGGTACGACAAGACAGGCTACCTGCGCAGCACCATTCCCTTCAAGGTGGACCAACTGCCCAATCCTCTGGCAGAGGAGAGCCTGCAGGATGTCTACCTTTCCTTGGAGAACATCGTCCCCTCCTACACCGAAGAGAAGCTTTTCGTGAAGGTGGACTACTACACCAGCTCTGTGGACACCGCCTCCAACGTGCAGTCCGGCATTGATTATGACACCACCTTGTTGTATCCCATCGACATAAACACCGGCGTGTACGAGGAGCCGCTGACCATCCCCGCCTACGAGCAGGAGGTGGCGGAAGGCTTTTCCCGGCTGGTGTACAAGCTCGCCTATGACTTTTTGGGGGTGACTGATTCCGGCTGGCTGTTCTTCTATCTCGCCGATGAGAGTGGATACAGTATCCAGATGATTCAGGAAAACGGTGAGCGTGGCTTGCACCGCCACTTGGATGTGGATCACGCCGCCACCCTCTACAGCTCCCTTTCCCTGTCACCGGAGGGCATCATCTCCATGCTGGTGGCAGAGGAGGAGGAGGCACGGGTGCTGTGGTGGCGTACCGACAGCCTCATCGACGCCATCCTCAAGGGATAGTATTTCCCAAAGATACCAGCACATTATTATGGTAAATTTTGAAGGAGGGGAAATGAACAAGCTTGGCGGAAATATAGAAGGATACAGCGAGGACGAGGACAAGATTGTCTACCATTACGGAAAGCCGGGGGAGCGGCTCAAGAACGCCGAGGAGTCCGTGAGGCGGTTCCATATCGGCGAAGGGCCACAGCCGCCCAAGGGGATTTTCCGCTCACTGGTGCAGACCCGGTCCTCCCGACTCATCCTGCTGGTGATGCTGTCCATGATGGCCATTGTTATCCTCACCGGCATCATGGACCGGGGGAATGGCTCCTCCACGGTGGGCCTGGTGCCGGTGAGTCTCACCGCCTTTTCCTTTGAGGACACCGTCTATATTAGTCTACAGCTTCAGGAGAATTCTAAGGTGTCTCATCCACAGCCCCCGCAGGTTTCCTGCAATTTTATGCTCTACAACACGGACCAGCAGCTGGTGCATCAGGTGGAGCAGGAAACTTTTTACACTGGAAAGGAAGAATTCCTACGGACAACCTTCGGGGATTATGATATATTGTATGTAGAGGCGGTGGTGACGGTGGGAGACCAAACAAGGGTGCTCCGCTCGGAAATTACACGGAACTAAGGGAGAGCGTATGTTGCAGTTTTATTTTCTTTCAATATTGTTGAATCTGGTTACAGGACTTGTCTTGTTCTGCGAGAAGGACAAGGTGCAGGATGATTTTGGTTTTTCGTCGGAACCAGAAGAGACCTCCTCCGGCAACCCCATCCTGGACCTGATGGAGAGCAGGAACTTCAAGCTGGTGCTGGGAGTGCTGAGCGTGCTGGTGGGCCTGATGAAGTTGCTTTCCGTGGTGCAGGACGGCGTTCCAGTGGTTGGGGACCTGCTTCCCGCAGTGGCTGGCCTGGTGGGCGGCTTCTGTGTTCTCCTCCAGTTTTACATGGAGACCAATTCCATTGATTACGCCCCCAATGGACTTATCCAGAAATTGTTTGTAGATAGCCGCCGCACCATCGGTATCTGTTGTCTAGTGGTGGCCACCCTCCACTTTGTGTTCCCCAGAGCCATCTTCCTGTAGGCCATGAAACGATCCATTGCATGTATCCTGATGCAGGAAGGCAAGGTTCTGGTGGGCAAGCGTGTTCCCGGTGGCCAGATGGGGGAGCGGTGGGAATTCCCCGGCGGCAAGGTGGAGAAGGACGAGCTTCCGGAGGAGGCCATCTGCCGGGAGTTCGACGAGGAATTTTCCGTTCCCGTGTCCGTGGGAAACAAGATTGCCCAGGCCGTCTTCCAGTACAAGGGCAGCGATATCCAGCTGGAGGGCTACGAGATCTTTCTGGCCACGGACAAGCCACGGTGGGTGCTGACAGAGCATACGGAGATCCGCTGGGTGAATCTAGATGAGATTCCTTCGTTGCATTTCGTTGATTCTGACTTGTTGATCTATCCCCAGGTGGTGGAGTATTTTGCCACCAAGGGAGCGCAGTAATGAGGTTTCCAGCGGTGAGGCTTCTTGTCTGCATCCTTTTTTCTGGCCTTTGCCTCATGACAGGATGCAAGCGTCGCGCTGCCATCATCGACCTGACAGAGGCTCCCATACTGCAGGTGGACTCCCAGTGGGCCTTGATTCTTGATCCCTATGCAATTTATCGGGAAGAGCCTGGCTTGGCGGCTCAAGCCACTGGGTACGGCCGCCGGGGAGACCTGCAGGAGCTGAAGGGCCGTCGCATGATGACGGAGAACAAGGTCACCACCACCTGGTATCAATTCGACTCGGGGTGGCTGCCCGAAACCTCCGTGCAGATGTACTCTAACCAGCTTAAGGCCGCCACTGCTGCAAGGGAGTTGGAGGCGGCACGGGATTCCTCCCGCTAAGGAGATTGTATGACAACTATTCCTTGTACCCTTGCCCCAGGGGCAAGCCTTCCTGTGTATCAGACTGCCGGTGCCGCCGGTGCCGATGTCTGTGCCTGTTTGGCAGAGCCACTGGTGCTGGCTCCCGGTTGCCGGGCCATGGTTCCTACCGGGCTGTCCTTTGAGATACCGACGGGCTACGAGGTACAGGTGCGGCCCCGTTCTGGCCTGGCGGCCAAGTGTGGCGTCACCGTTCTCAACAGTCCCGGCACCATCGACAGCGACTACCGGGGAGAGGTGAAGGTCATTCTGGTGAATTTGGGGTCGGCAGACTTTACCATTTCCCACGGAGACCGCATCGCCCAGCTGGTGGTGTCACCGGTGGAGCAGGCATCCTTCCAGCCTACAGATTCACTGTCCCAGACAGAACGGGGGCAGGGGGGCTTTGGCTCTACGGGAGTCTAGACCTCTGCAATGAAATTTCCTTCCATTCCGTTGGTTTTCCGTCGTCATGTTCTCATCACGTACCTGATAAAGGAGCTGCTGCTGTATTTTTTCATCGCCTTCCTCTTCTTCTTCATGGTCTTCTTTGTAAACCAGATTCTTTTGATGGCGGAGGATGTGCTGAAGAAGCGGGTTCCCCTCATGGATGTGGTGCGGCTCATGGGATATTCCTTGCCGTTCATTGTGGCCCAGTCGGCTCCCTTTGCCACTCTGGTGGGATTCCTGATGTGCCTTGGTCGTATGATGACGGACAATGAGATTCTGGTTATTCGTGCCAGCGGCAAGTCTTTCCTCATCATCCTGGTACCGGTGCTGGTGATGGGACTGATGATCTCCATAGTGTCCTTCTTCGTGAACGACTACCTTTTGCCTCTGGGGACCATCTCCTACAACAAGCTGTACCGCCAGATCTTATATTCTGACCCCACCATCGAGCTGGAGTCCAATTCTGTGAAGCGGACGGAGGACGCTACCCTGGTCATCGGCGAGGTGACGGATACCCAGGTGTCCGATTTGATTTTCATCGGTATGGACAACAGGGGACAGATGCGGCTGATTGTTTCTGGACCCACGGAAATCGTCAATACGGGAGAGCCGGGAATCCTCATGAACCTGAGCATGGATTCCTCCACCGTCTGTATATTTGATCTGCAGGAACAAGACAAGTACACAGTGATGAATGCCGGTGAGACAGATATGAATGTGTTCGCCTCCTCATTCTTTTCTGACTCCTCTTCCACCAACCCACGGGAGATGACTTCCTTCGACCTGTTTAAGTATATCAAGCAGATAACGGAGGAAGGCACGGCGTCC
>CAMGSV010000189.1 GCA_946061495.1 uncultured Spirochaetales bacterium
AACTGCCCCTTCGAGGAGCAGGAGAACACCGCCCGCATGATGCTCCATGCCGCCAGGGAGCAGGGAAACCTGGGGGGCATGGCCATAGACGGCAGGGGAAACGGCCAGCAGATAGCCGAGACTATGAGCCTGGAGTTTCCGGGAGCGGCGGTGGGCGTGATGGAGACGGCTGCCTGGTATGCTGAATGGTTCCCAAAGATGAAGGCCCTGATGGAGAGCTCGGAGTGGACGGTGCCGGACGACCAGACCATCATGGCGGATTTCGGCATCGTGGTGCTGAAAAACGGCAACCCCTACGTGCCCGACATCAGGCTCAAGGACAGGGACGGAGGCAAGCGGCACGGGGACGCCGCCCTGGCGGCGGTGCTGGCTTGCTATGCTGTGTCTGAGTGTGCGGCAAGTCCTGAGCCTATGTTTTATAGTGCTAAAAATCAGACAGAAAAAAAATCAATCTGGGACAAGCTTCCCTGGAAGTAATGAAGGCTGTGGCAGCGTTGCCACGGCCTTTTTCTTGCGTGATAGTCTTATCCTGCCCACAGATGGGTCAGCTGGAGGAGATATGCCACGGGAAAAATCAGTGACCACAAGAATTATAGATGTATCCGGTTTTAGGAACATAGTATCCTACATGAGCGACACAGCAGAATGGCTGGCGGACACAGGGGAGAGCCAGCGGATCTTCGACAGGATGCTGGAGGACAGCCGTGTAGGCTCTTTGGTGGCCTTGAGAAAAGATCACGTGTTGCTGCTGGAAGGAAGTTTTACCGACAGTGGAGATGAGTTTATGGACAAGGTAGTGCGGGAAAATCTTGGATTCAACACCTTTTTCAATTTAAACAATATTCTTTTAAATGCCATTCCCTTTGGTCTTGCAGCTGTGGAGGTTCTCTGGAGCAGAAAAGACGGCCTTTTGGTTCCTTCTGGCTTTGTTCCCATTCCCATGAAGGCCTTGAGCTTTCCCGGTTGGGGGGCGATGAGGGACTACATGACCCCGATGCTCAGCGGACAGCAGATTTACCTGGACAATCCCGACAAATTCCTTGTCCACCGCAACGACACGGGCAACGGCGACCGCTGGGGAACGCCTGTCTTGAAGCAGGTGTACTGGCCGTGGAAGTTCAAGACCTTCGGCTTTGACGCGTGGATTTTCGCCGCCAAGAAGATTGGCGTGCCCACCATCCTTGCCTTGTTTGAGTCCAAGGGAGAGGAGGAAAGTAGAACAAGAGCAAAGAATCTGGTGGAAGTCTTGAGTCAATGGGAAGCTGGAAGTAACGGAGCCATGGGCAACGTCACCGACGTAAAGGTGATCTCCAGCTCCATCCAGGACTTTAACACTTTGATTGAAACTTGTAATGCTGAAATTGCCTATGGCATCACCGGCCAGAGCCTTGCCACAAACCAAGCACAGTATGGCACAAGAGCCCAGAGTGATACCCATGTGGGAGTGCTGAAAACTGTGGTAACCAAGGACGCTTATCTTCTCCAGCAGACAAACCAGCAGCTGGTGAATGCTTTTTGCAGGCTGAACTTTCCCGGCCGTCCCATTCCCACCTACGACATCGATTCCACTGACATTGCCGACTGGACCGTGGTGCGGGAAGCTATAGATCGAGGAATCCCTGTATCTAAGGATGCCTTGTACAATAAATTACGTCTTCCACGGCCAAAAGATGAGACTGACAGCTTTGTCAAGGAGCAGGCAGAAGGATTTGGATTTGACGACAGTTTTTTTTTGCCGAAACGGTAGGGATGGAGGGAAAGAACGCTCAGAAGATTGAAAGCCTGGTGCACAAGGCTCACGAGGCTATAGCTGCAACCTATGCCAAGAGAATCAGGCAGGCTGTGGAGGAGGAGCTAAAGAATCCGAGATACCTAGAGAAAATCAAGACGCTGCCCCACAGCAAGGAAGCTACCAATGTGACGGCACTGCTTTTTACAAAGGTGCTTTTGATGGGCATGAGTCATGCCTTGGGTAAGAAAAAGAAGGGACACAAGTTTGCTGACGGCGTGGATGAGCGGGCACAAGCTGTGCAGGACGTGGAGGTGCTGCCCTTCGAGGAGGCGGTGGAGTACATGAGGGCCCGCCTGCCTTTGGATGCCAAGGAATACTACAAGCTTGCAGACAAGGCTAGGTTCAGAGCCTTTACCGTGAGTCTACTGGCGGACGGCGACCTTCTGGTGAAGACAAAGAATATGCTTGCCAAAAACTTGGAAGAAGGTGGTGGCCTAAAGGACTTTCTTGTAAAAACTGACACAGATTTGCTGAAAGGTGTGGGCATGGCAGGAGCTGGCGGCGGCTGGTACTGGGAGACAGTGTACCGAACCGGCGTGCAGACAGCCTACAATGTTGGCAGGGCTATTGGCTTTGAAGCAGTGCCGCCTGTGGCATTGGAGCTGGTGGGAATTGGGGATGCCAGGCAGACAGAGCTTTGCAGGAGCCTCACGCAGCCACCAGTGAGACGGCCCTATGGGGATGATTTTTGGAAAAGATTTTGGCCACCATTGCACTTTAACTGTCGTACCACGGTGCGGGCAATCTATGACGAGCAGGAGCTGGAGGAGGAGCCTATCACCGGAATCCCAGCAGACGCAGAGGAACACAAGAGTGCTGGCTGGGGAAGCTACCCGCTGGACGATAACAAGTGGTGGGAGGAGCTTCCCAGCATGAAAAAGCGGGCACAGGCTTATGGTGTGCAGGGGATGATTGAGAGAGCGAGGGAAAGGTTGGTGACAGGCGGAAGCAGTGGTGGAATTCTGGATAAAAGTTATGAAGAGCAAGAAGAATACGCAAAAAGAGCCTATGAGACCATTAGAAAGAAAAATGCTCGAAGTGATATTGCTAGAGTTGCAAAAAGCTCAGGGCTATCGGAGAAAGATGTGGAGAAAATTAGAAACCACGTCTTTATCGACAAGCACAACCTAAAAAAAGGATATGTTCGGTTTGACCCTGACCCTGAAATCGCCCATGCCTGGGAAGCTCTGGAACAAGGGCGACCCACAGAACTTGACATCTTGCTTCTGAATCATGAATTGGAAGAGTTGACACTGATGGAAAAATACGGATATAGTTACGAAGTAGCCCATCTTTATGCAAACAAGAAGTATCCATGGGAATACAAAAAAAGAGGAGGCATGACAGATGATCAGATTCAAGCTCTTGTCAAAAAACTCATCGAAAATTATATATAGTTTTTTGTGGTTATCAAGTGAAGAGGGTACTATAGAAGTTGACACAAATACAACCAAATGTACTTTACTAACATATCCTGATTGGATGAACGAACGGGACAAGGAAAAAATTTTGTATATATCAAGTAAATACTTAAAAGAATATCATTATCCAGACTCTTACATTTACGCCACCCACTAATTGACCACCCAGCCCCGAAAATGGGGCTGATTTTTTATCTTTTTCCCTCTTTCCTGTCGATTATAAAACTATGATGGGGGAACTTAAATGAAATATATTGCAACAAAAGATGAAGCGGAATTCTTTTTAAAAGAAGCAATGAGAAATATCTTTACAGCCACAGATGAAAATATTGAGTTTGACAAGCAAATCTTTTCCATACGACTAAGGCTTACAGGAGAGGTATACAACCAAAGCGTCACCTCTTCCACAGCAAAGTATATTATGGATTTGCAAAAAGCTTTATATTCTGCATACAAAATATTTACAGACAAACCTTTAACGAAAGAGGATAAAGAAAGGCTTGAAATTGTAGCCACCATAGAAAGAGGGTCTACAGAGTTGTTTATTCAACTGGCACAGCAGTTAGAAGTAATCAAGGAGGCCGTTTCACACATGACAGGAGATCAACTTTACTCTGTAATCATGACAGGAATAATTGGTTGTACACTAACAGGCTTGGGTAGAAAAGCATTTGATTTTTTTGGAAAAAAACATGCAGATGAATTGGAAGCTCAAAAAGTTTTGGCTCAAACGGAAAAGGATCGACATGTCATAGATAAGATGGAAGAATTATGTACGAAAATGGATCATTCCCGAAATCTCATAATGAAATCACTGGCATCCATAAATAAAGTTGAAATAATTAACTTGGATGGAGAAGTTATTGAACAAGAGGAATTGTTAGCGAGAGTAAAAACTACGACACAAAAAAGTGAGCCAGAAACGAATGTAGAAACAGGTAGTTATATTATCAACAAAATAAGCATGGAGTTTAACAACAAAACAGGCAAGGCTGATATATACTGTGTGGAAACAGAGGAAGTTATTATCGGGATGACTATTCAGACAAAAAATATTATTGATGGAAGTTTTAAGATGTTAAAAAACGCCCAAAACGGAGAAGCTGTACAACTCCAAATTGTAACCCAAAGAAAAGATTCTCAACTAAAAAGTGCAATCTTAGACAGGGTTTTATAATCTATCACCCAGCCCCGAAAATGGGGCTGATTTTTTTATCTTTCCCCTCACAGTGTCGGTAAAAGTTTTTCAACGTTCTCAAGGTGGATTGCATACACAGGTTTGTTAATAGCAAGGTCTGTGTTTTTTCCGTCAACAACCTCTATCTTCTTGATTTTGGCAACCATTCTGGTTTCTGGATTGTACCCCAGTTGCAGGTAGCATGATGAACGCACATTATCACCAAACCGAGCCCCCACAAAACCGCTGGCGGAAAACCATGGGCCAATCTCATTTTGAAGGCGCTTCGTCCAATAGGGCTTCACCTCACGATACTCAATAGACTTCTTTCCTGTGGCAATCTTGTTG
>CAMGSV010000190.1 GCA_946061495.1 uncultured Spirochaetales bacterium
ATGCACCTCCTAAAATTGAACTTTATTTGTCCAACTTTAGGGGTGCACTTCACTGAGCGTTTCAGATTCGGAGCCTTTTTTTGTCTTTTTTCATCTGGAGCGCCGGTTCCATTCAGCTGGCCTTGTCCTCCGCTCCCCTTGTTTCCGGTGTCCGTGAGCCCATCAAAATGGACAGGGGCTGCAGGAACTCGATGTTCTCGCAGACAATTTTAAGTATCACCATCATGGGGACGGCCAGAATCATGCCCAGGAAGCCCCACAACCAGCCCCATACAGACAATGACACGATGATGATGAAGGGTGAAAGCCCCAGATTCCGTCCCTGGACCTTGGGCTCCACAAAATTCCCCAGAACCATGTTCACCGCCAGCATGACGAATCCCACCCAGATGACGGGGCTAGGATGGGGCCAGAACTGCACCAGGGCGAAGAAGGTGGTGAGGATTCCTGAGATGATGGAGCCGAAGTTGGGGATGAAGTTCAGCACAAAGGCGATGAATCCCCAGATGATGGGGAAGTCCAGCTTCACCAGGCTGATGCCCAGGGCCACAAAGATGCCTGTCAGCAGGGAGATGAAGAATTTCACCGAGATGTACTTTGTCACCTGCTGGATGATGTCCCGCATGATGAAGGTGATTCGTCCGGGGGACTTGCCGTCCAGCGCCACTGCAGCCTTTGCCTTGAACAGCCCGATTTCCGTGATCAGGAAGATGACGAACAGGCAGACCACCGTCAGGTTCCGCACGAAGGTGATGAGGTTGTTGGAGGCGCTCACCGCAATGCTCTGGATGGCGTTCCTGATGCCCAGCTGGCTCCACAGGTTGTTGATGAGGCTCAACTCCTGGTCGTAGGGCAGATTGAAGATGTCCGCCACTGCCATGTAGATGGTGAGGAACCGCTCCTCGTACTTGGGGTAGAGGGTCAGGATGGCCTTGGTGCTGGAGACCAGCAGGGAGCCCACGAAGAGCATCACCACAAAGATGATGAGGAACATGATGGTGATGCCCAGCGCCGTCGGTATCCTGAACTTTGTGTGGAGGGTGCTGATGACTGGATGGAAGACCAGCGCCAGGAATATGGCCACGGTGACCGGCAGCACCACCTCCGCCGTGATCTTCAGCACCGCACCCACAGCGATGATGCTGAGGCAGAGGAGCAGGTAGAAGATGCCCTTGGTGTAGTTGGTTCTTCCGTCCATTCGCGCCTCCTAGCGGGAAATCCTGTCGAAGCCGCAGAAGGGAACCAGCACGGGCGGCACGGTGACGGAGCCGTCCTCGTTCTGGTAGTTCTCCAGGATGGCCACCAGCGCCCGGGACACCGCCACGGCGGTTCCGTTCAGCATGTGGACAAAGCGGTTCTTGCCGTCGCTGTCCTTGTAGCGGACGTTCAGGCGGCGTGCCTGGAAGTCGGTGCAGTTGGAGGTGGAGGTCACCTCGCCCCAGTCGCCATTCTCCCCGCGGCCGGGCATCCATGCCTCCAGATCCCACTTGCGGTAGGCGGGTGCTCCCAGGTCTCCGGTGCAGGTGTCCACCACCCGGAAGGGGATGCCCAGCCCGGTGAAGATTTCCTCCTCGATGAGCCTGAGCTTCTCGTGAATCTCGTCGGACTGCTCCGGCAGGCAGTACACGAACATCTCCAGCTTGGTGAACTGGTGGACACGGTACAGTCCCTTGGAGAACTGGCCGGCTGCCCCCGCCTCCCGGCGGAAGCAGTGGGAGAGGCCGCAGTAGTAGAGGGGCAGCTTGTCCCTACTAAGAATCTCGCCGGAATGGTAGCCCCCCAGGGTAATCTCCGCCGTGGCCACCAGACAGGCGTTCTCGTCCTCCAGGGCGTAGACGTTGGACTCGTTTCCCCGGGGATTGAATCCGATTCCCTGGAGGATCTCCTCCCGGGCCACGTCCGGCGTGATGAAGGGGGTGAATCCATGCTTGCGGAGGATGTTCATGGCATACATGATGAGGGCCTGCTCCAGAAAGACGGCCTCGTTCTTGAGATAGTAGAATTTGTTGCCGGAAACCTTGGTGGCGGCGTCAAAGTCCACCAGATCCAGGGCCTGGGCCAGCTGCACGTGGTCCTTGGGCTTGAAGCTGAAGGTGGTGGGAGTGCCCACCCGCTTCACCTCAGGATTGTCTGTGTCAAGGACACCCACCGGTGCGTCAGGATGGGCCATGTTGGGAATCCGGCATCCCTCGGCCTCCAGCCGCTCCTCCACCTCGTTGAGGGTCTTCTCGCAGGCGGCAATCTCGTCCTTGATGGCCTTGCCCTCGTCGATGAGGCGGTTGCGCACCTCCGGCTCCAGCTTTGCCTTCATGGCCTTGGCGTTGTCGTTGCGCTTCTGCTGGAGGGCCTGCACCTGGGTGACCAGGGCAGTCCGCTTGTCGAAGAGCTCCACCACCAGGTCGGCGTCGGCGCTCATGTTGCGGTTGGCGATGTTCTCCTTCACCGCCTGAATATTGTCCTTGATGAATCTGTAGTCTAACATATTCTATATAATACAGGTGTGGTTTGATTTATGCAAGTTGTCACGAGGGGCAGGGGAGCGGCAGGTGCTGCAGCCACGAGTCTCCTTCCCGTTGCAAAACTTGCGAAAAATGGATATTCTTTCTCATCTATGCAATTGCTTTCTGTCTTGAAAAAGGACCTGGTGCTGGTCATTTCCTGGATTTTGGCTTTGGGAGCCCTGCTGGTGGTGCGTCCGGGCTTTGAATTGGCGGTGGCTTCTGTGGACCTGAAGGTCATCAGCCTCCTCTTCTGCCTTATGCTGGTGATTCAGGCCCTTCGGACCACCAATCTGCTGGACTACCTGGCGGCCCAGCTGCTGGGAATCTGCAGGTCCACCACCAGCCTCTTTTTTGTGCTGGTGTTTCTGGTGTTCTTTGTCTCCATGGTCATCACCAATGACGTGGCCTTGCTGACCTTTGTGCCCCTCACCATTCTGGTGTGCCAGCATCGGGGAATTTCTGCGTGCAGTCTCGTAGTCCTTGAGACCATTGCTGCCAACCTCGGCTCCAGTGTCACTCCCATGGGAAATCCCCAAAATCTCTTTCTCTATTCCTTCTATAATTTTTCCGCCACGGAATTCTTTTCTGCCACCCTGGTCATCGGGCTGGTGTCCGCCCTTTTGCTGGCAGTGGCAATCCTGCTGGTGGCAGGTAAGTCTAGGGGTACAGAAGTGGCCGGCACCACCCGGCAGGCCGGTGAGATGCCATCGGTAAGAATTGACGTTCGGTTCTGGCTCTATCTGGTGGCCTTTGCTCTGTCCCTGCTGACCGTATTTCGGGTGGTGGACTACAGAATTTCCTTGGTGGCGGTGGTCTTGATTGTTCTTGTTTGCAATGCCAGCCTCTTCCTCATGGTGGACTATGGACTTTTAGGCACCTTCGCAGGTTTCTTCATCTTTGTAGGATGCCTCTCTGCCATTCCTCAGTTGGCCAGGGGAATTGAGGGCGCTCTTGTGTCACCCTTTTCCACTTATTTGACCGGCATTGGAATGAGCCAGCTCATCAGCAATGTGCCTGCCAGCCTGTTGCTCAGCGGTTTTGCCCGCCATGGAAGGGAGCTGCTTCTGGCAGTGAATGTGGGAGGGCTGGGAACCCTGATTGCAAGCCTTGCCAGCGTCATCTCCTTCAAGTTGTACCGCAGCTGTGATGCCCGCTGCTGCAAACAAGGCTTTATGCTCCCCTTCACCCTCTACAACCTGCTGTTCCTCCTGCTTCTGTCCCCGGCAGTTTGGTGCATTGCAGGTCTTTTCCTGAAAAAGGGGTGAAGCGACGTAAAACACTGTTTTTTAGAAAACGCATTTTGGGCTGGATTCCCCTAGGGGGAGGGTCGATTTAAGCCTCTTTTTTTACTGCTGATACAGCTACAAAGGAGCAGTGTATGAACGTAGAAATTATAACCGCTGTCAAGAAAAGGATGAAAGAGGAGTTGCTGCCCAGGCAAATGGAAAAATTAGAAATTGTTCTTCATGAGGTTTTCCAAGAACAAGAAAATAAAAAAGAAAAGAAAAACCTTGTAAAGAAATTTATCAATGTAAAAAGAGATTCCGCCGTACAATGGCAACAAGGGCAGTTGACAAGGGTATGCCCATCGAGCAGGTGCAGGTTCTTTTGGGACACTCAAAGATTGACACCACCCTGCGATATGCCAATGTGCAACAGGCAAATGCAAGGCATTCTCATCAGAAGTACATCTGCTAAACTGCCGGAAAAAGCCGTTATTCAACCATTCTCCTCTCAAATTGCTCCCATCAATTTGTATTTGTGGGAGGAAGGGGTATGAAATTTTGCTATTGCATTATATTTACTCATCAAGTCTATTTTTTATAATGAGCACACCATCTGTTTCATGTATTTCAAGTATAATGACCTATTATCGTAATGGTGAGATTCTTTCGAAGTGTTCGCCTGAGACAGCAAGATTCCATGCACTATAGGCTTCTTCCTCATGTAAGGCTAACCAACCAGTTACCATTTTAACTGTCGCACAGGCAGTTTGCCAGCAAGAAGTTCCCCGTCAATTCCTATAGAAGCCTTATACTCTCCATAGTGGACATGAACATGTAGATTATCATTCCCTCAAAACGACTTAGTTCTGGCATAGTATCCTCCACTTCGGTTATGCTGAAATATCTTTTGGATATTTTAAACTTTCTAGGTAGCCCTAAAGTCGAGTTTTAATTCTAGGAACAGATTTCAGTCTGCATTCCAGG
>CAMGSV010000191.1 GCA_946061495.1 uncultured Spirochaetales bacterium
ATTGGAACAGAGAAAAGCCCTTGGAAGGAAAACTCCCCCCAAGGGCTTTTTGAACGGACCCCAAATTTTAGGACAGTTTAAGCAGCTGACCCGCACAGATTCAAGGCAAGATATGTACCACCACCAACGGGAAGGACAAAATCCTTCATTCTTCCATTATCGTACCATACATCGATTTATTTGACTAGTTCTTCATAGCCCGCTGCACCTTGGTCAGATCCGACTGCAGGGTACGGTTGCCCGGCACCTCCATCAAACCCTGCTGCACCACCTCCAGCGCCTCCTGGTACCTGCCCTGGTTGAACAGGGCGGCATACCTGTTGTGGACGGTGACGGCATGGTTGTTCAGGCACTGCTTCTCCAGATTGGCCAGAAGTCTGCTGGTTCCCAAGGACTGCACCCCCTGCTGAGCAACGGCGGCGGCCTCCAGGAACTGCTGCTGGTCAACGAGAATCTTCACCTGGCTCTGCCAGACATACTCCCGGTTTTCCTTCAACTTTGCCGCCCCCTTGATGGTGGAGGCTACAGGATGCTGCTCCATAGTCCGCAGGAAGGCCAGAGCCTGGGCTGGTTCCACATCCTTTACCCCAGCATCCATGGTACCGATGAAGATGTTCAGCGCCACCTCCTCCCGTGTCTTTGACGTCAGTCGCTGGCTCCAGCCCTCGTAGATTTCCTGGGCCTGCTCCACCTTAGCCTGGTTCAGATAGAACACCACCGAGTTGTGCACCACCACATCGATGCAATCCTGCCAGATGTCGCTGGACTCCCACTGGGCCAGAGCAGCCTCCATCCAGTTGAGGGCCGCCAGAGGCCGTCCCTGCCGCTGCAGGTGGGACACGTAGTTGGTGGCCACCACGTCGAGCTCCCGCTTCACTTCCCTGGCGGCGGTGGTGTCCTCCTTGTAGGTGAACTCATAGCGGGCGATGGACAGAGGAACCGCCAGGGCATAGTCGTTGCGCTTCATGGCCAAAGTGCTGATGTTGCCCCCCACCAGAGAGGCCAGCACCCGGTCGCTGATAATCTGCTTGTTGTTGTAGTACCGCTGGGGAATCACGGCCCAGCTGGTAGCACCCTTCTTCTGGGCCGGGATGGCCTTCTTGGTGCCGGGGTCAAAGCCGTAGGGATTGGTGGTCTCCACCTCGATGAGGCGGTCTTCCGTCTTGACGGCACAGAAGGAATGGTCGGTAGTCTTGTAGATCACCGTCTCCAGTCCCGCCTCCTTCGCCAGGGCCACGTACAACAGGGTGGCCGACACACAGTTGTACTGCCCCTTCTGGAACAGGGCCGTAATGCTGGACTCCGTGAGCACGTATTTTTTCAGCACATCACGATACATGAGCCGCAAGATAGCCTCCCCCCGTTCTGCCAAGGGCATTCGCTGGTAGGTATTAGTCCGTGCCTCCTCCACCAGCTGGCGATATTGCTCCATAATCAGCTGTCCCTCTGTCGTCTCAGCAGGACAGGAGGAAAAGTCCAGCCCCACCTTAATCAAGTCAAGCCCAGTCAGGGAGGAAGAAAAAAGTCCCGTGTCCCGCTCATACTGGGAAATGTAGGTGAAGGAGGCTTCTTGAGGAACCGTCAGTCCACGTAAATCCTCCCCATCTTGAGAAAAAACAGGAGTAAAGACCAGAAGAAGAAAAACACAGATAAAAAACATTTTTTTCAAAGAAAAGACCACTGAAATCATACCTTATACTACCATGGGAAGGAGGAAAATGAAAGGGTAAGAAAGACAAATTTGGAACAAGGACTAGAGTTATTGCCATTGCGGGGGTGTTGAAAGATCACTCAAATAATGGATAACGGAAATCACCATCTCTCCACTAAGAAAAATCGATAATCACACCCACGCTCATTAATTTTTTTACCATGACTTGATTTGTGAACTCAAATTATTCGGAACACCTATAAGGTGGATATCAAATCTTAATGATGGTTCAACCCACCCACTGGCATTATGAATTCTCAATGAAAGCGCCCATACCAATACCTCCATTCGAGTATAAACACGACAAAAACAAATTGAAAAAAACACCATAACCCTGGGTTTTACCTATTCTCCGCCTTGTCAACAGAAAGAAATTATAACTGAATCTCTAAGCCCTCAACTCTAGCCTGTTCTTTTAATGCCTCCAAAGAAATCTCTCCCCTCTCAATGGCTTCTCTGATTCCAGATCCCAATGTTATTACAAGCTTCTGATTTGGATTCATTTTTCTGTAATATTCCGACAAGGCAGAAGGAGTCCAGCCACGGTCTATATAAAGATGCGAGTTGTTGTTAAAATCTTGTAAAAGCTGCAAAAATGTATCGGCCTCATTCTCCGTGAACTCAACGCCTACCTCTGTAAGATTATCCATGGTGTATCTTACCTGATCCAAAAACCGACACCATCCGGTAAACAGATTCAATCGTAAATCGCGGAAAACTTTTTCCGCAAAAGTGCCCTGTATGCTAGCCATAAAGTCGTCCAGCTTTTTTTGCTGGCATTTCTTTGAGCCACCTTTAACCTCTCCGCTTAGCCATTCCCTTTTAAACTCCTCTTCAGGTCTCAAGAAAGAAAAATCCTTCAGTTTCTTTCCTTGGTGAGGTGAAAGTCTATTCATTTTTTCGTTCCACGGATTGCGAATTACAGGACAAGTAGCTCTTAAATTTTCGATAAAATCTACAAGATTCTTTTCTTCCTGAGTAACAACATGACCTTTTAATTCCAAAAGATTCTCAGGAACGTAAAAAGGTTTCCCCTCCTGCAATTCATCAAGCTGGTAGAACATCTGTTCTTTACCATTCCCAATTATTTCTCCAAGAATAACGTATCGGTTTTTATCAGAACGCTCTTCCGCCGAATAAAGTTCATCAATTTCGTAAACGCAGTAGTCGTGAACCTCACGACGAGCAATTAAAGAAAACGCAATGATATCCTTCCGTTGAATCTTTACCACATCTGTTTTTTCGGAAAGTTCCTTATACACTTCCCACATATCGCCAAGACAGATTGAACCGTAAAGAGATGCACAGGAATCAAAGAAGTTGTGCAAGAACACAATCTTCTCTCTTGTGAGTTTTGAAGCTGCATACATACGTTCAATAGATTTTTTTGAAAGAGGTTTTGGATATGCCATGTTTTCTCCTATAGCCTCACGTCTACACATTATAACATAATTTTTCTAAAATAGGGGTGTTTTTTCAATGAATTTTCCTACACCCATTTTGCAAGACTTCCCCTTCCCCCTTGTCGCCCCCTTCAGTATACTGATAAAAACACGTAAAACAGAGGTGAGCAGATGGAATACAGGGTTGAGCATGACTCCATGGGCGAGGTGCAGGTTCCTGCGGACAAGCTATGGGGAGCGCAGACGGAGCGCAGCCGCACCAATTTCAGAATCGGAGCGGGAATCGAACCCATGCCGGAGGAAATCATCAGGGCCTTCGGTGTGCTGAAGAAGGCCGCCGCCCAAGCAAACCACCAGCTGAATCCCGCCAAGATGACGGCGGAGAAACTGAAGGCAGTGGAGGCAGCCTGCGACCAGGTGATTGCAGGGGAGCTCTCGGAGCATTTTCCCCTGGTGGTGTGGCAGACCGGCAGCGGCACCCAGTCCAACATGAACGCCAACGAGGTCATCGCCAACCGGGGAAACCAGATTGCAGGACGCCAGCTCCTGCATCCCAATGACGACATCAACATGAGTCAGTCCTCCAACGACACCTTTCCCACCGCCATGCACATTGCCGCCCTCATGAGCCTGGAGGACCAGCTGCTTCCCGCAGTTGACAGTCTCATCGCCACCTTCCGCCAGCTGGAGGAGCGGCACCAGGGCATTGTAAAAAGCGGCCGCACCCACCTGCAGGACGCCACCCCCATCACCTTTTCCCAGGAAATCAGCGGTTGGCGCTCATCACTGGAGCGGGACCGGGAGCTGATTTGCCGCAGCCTGGAACCCTTGCGGGAGCTGGCACTAGGCGGCACTGCCGTGGGAACAGGTCTCAACGCTCCCGCCGGGTTCGACAGGGTAGTGGCACAGGCGGTGAGCCAGCTGACAGGAAAGCAGTTCCTCACTGCCGCCAACAAGTTCCATGCCCTCACCAGCAAGGACGAGCTGGTGTTTGCCCACGGTGCCGTGAAGGCCCTGGCCTGCGACATGATGAAGATTGCCAACGACGTGCGCTGGCTTGCCTCCGGCCCACGGCTGGGACTGGGGGAAATCACCATCCCAGAGAACGAGCCAGGCTCCTCCATCATGCCGGGAAAGGTGAACCCCACCCAATGCGAGGCAGTCACCATGGTGGCGGTACAGGTGATGGGAAATGACGTGGCCGTCTCCATGGCGGCAAGCCAGGGCAACTTTGAGCTGAACGTCTTCATGCCAGTGTGCATCTACAACTTCCTCCAGTCGGTGCGGCTCATGGCCCAGTCCATCCAGTCCTTCAACGACAACTGCGCCGTGGGAATCCAGGCTAATCGGGAAAAGATGCACCACAACCTCCACAACTCCCTGATGCTGGTGACGGCACTGAATCCCCACATCGGCTATGAGAAGGCCGCACAGGTGGCCAAGAAGGCCTTTGCAGAGAACATCTCCCTGCGGGAAGCCTGTGTAGCGCTGGGATTCTTGACTGCGGAAAGATTTGATGAGGTGTTCCAGCCGGAGGAGATGGTGTAGAAGAAAAAAATTCAGTATTCCTGTCTA
>CAMGSV010000192.1 GCA_946061495.1 uncultured Spirochaetales bacterium
CCCGCTGGGCCTGCTGCAAGGATGACAGCTGGCTGCTGTAATCTTGATTTTGGGAATGGAGCAAGCCACCCAGATAATGAACCCGCCAGTCCGTTTCGTTCAGCTCCAGCTCCCGCCTTACCAAGTCAGCGGCCCGCTCCCGCTGTCCCTGCAGAATCAGCAATCTCATGAGCCAAAGGCGGGCGTCGGTAAACTCTGGGTGGCGAGCCACCAGCTTCGAAAGAATGTTCTCCGCCGCCGTCACCTCATCGAGGAAGAATCGGGCCTTTGCCTCCAGCAGTCTCGCCTGAATCAAGTCTGTATCCTGAGCCACTGCTGCCATACACAGCTCCACCGTCCGCAAAAAGTCCTGCTGACTGTAGGCATCCAGTGCAGAAAGGTACAGTGTCATCCCCTCCTCTTGGAGGTCTCCTTTGCTGTCGCAGCTCTGCACCATTCCCAGCAGGGTGATGCACAGGAAGATGCCCAGCATCCGAAGCATAAATTGCACTTGGTAGGAATTCATACTCCACCACCGCTCCCGCACCGCACCTCCAAAGTTCCTGCTAGAAAAGCACTGCATCGAGAACCTCCTGAGAATTGCTCACCAAATCCAACAGGGCCAGTCTGGCACCCTCTGCATGCAAACCTTCAGGATTCAAGGCCACCACCTTCTTCAAGGCGGGAACGAAGGTGGCGGCAGCGGCACCTCCCTCCGACACATCCGGCACGGACTGTCGGGCCACCTGCCATAAAAGCCAGTAGTAGGAGGGAAGCTTCACAAAGAAGGGTTCCACTTCCACCAGCGACTCCAGGTCGGATTTTGTGGCCCGTCCCTCCAGCTGGCGAAGGAGCACCCTTCCGTAGAGGCGGGCAACATGGTTCGCTCCAGAACCAGCTTCTGGGAAAGCAGCTTCTGTGGAAGCCATTTCCAGCTCACGCCAAAAGTCCATTGCAGGAGAGTCGGCGGCCACCGAATACCCTGCCGCCACCACCTGGGACTTGGGGAGCAAGCCGGCGGCCATTTCCTGGGCCAGATGGCTAAAAAGCTGCGCCTCCTGTTCCCGGCCGCACAGACCGTACAGTTCCGCCGCCACCATCAGACTGCCAACCTCCCATTTTCCCCGCTCCAGAAAGGTTTCCAGCAGGGAAAGCGCCTCCTGCGGACCATTACCTTCCACCAAGAGGCGGCCGTAGCTATACACCTGGGTTGCGGTGGCCATGGCTGCTCCTGCCTCAAAGCATTTTCCAAAGACCGCACGGGCCTCCACCGCCTGGTCTCCCTGCCAATTGCCGGAAGCCGCCGCCTGCTGGTACAGCACCTGAGCCAGCAGGTAGGAGGCAGAAATACTTTCCTCCCACTCCAAAGCCCGCCGACCATGCTCCTCCGCCGCCGCCAAATCCCCCCGGAAAAGGCAGAGATACCCTAGCAACCGGTGCAGATGCTCCATGTCAGTCGCCTCAAACCCCGCTTTCGTCCTTTCCTGAGCATCAGACAGAGCCAGGGCCCGCTGCAGGTACTGCCAGCTCAGCAGGTGCTCCCCCGATGAAAAATAGAGGGTGCCAAGATCCAGCTTGGACTTTCCGTGGCGGGGATGTGCCGCCTCGAATTCCACCACTGCCGCCACCAGAGCCTCGCCCACCAGGCCCGAATCCAGCAAAGCTTGATAGGCACCATCCACTGTCTGCTCTTCCTCCAAGGAAGCAGCTGCTGAGCAGGAGGTTCCCATCAATACGATGCAGCACGCCACCACGGCTACCACACACAGAAAAATTGCAAGTTTTAGTTTTTCCATACACTATATATGTAGGTGCTGAGAGGGGGAAAAAATGCACTTTTGAAAAAAAAAATTGAAAAAAAGTTGTTTTTTTTTGTTTTTGAATGAATTTAGACCGTTGAAAAGGAAAAAAATAAAAAACCAGGCAGCTGCAACACAATCTGCCTGGTCAAGATGGGTATGAAAATGGTTACATTATATCAACTGCCAGGAGCTCCGACAGGCAATATACAATTCAACTAGAAGATGAGTCCTCCAATCAGGTTCACCAGCAGGGCCACCACGTAGGCGGTGAGCATCTGGATTCCGATGGCGGCTCCAGTGGACTTCCATGTCTTCAGCTCACGCTTCATGGCACCGACGGCGGCAAAGCAGGGCATACACAGCAGGTTGAAGATCATGTAGGCGTAGGCTGCCTGGGGACTGCGAATGTCCTGCTTCATGGTGGCCAGTGCATTCTCGTCGCCGCCCTCAAAGAGGATTCCCTCGGAATAGACACCGAACGCCGTGTCATAGTCGTAGACACCACCCTCAAAGCCCAGCTCCTCCAGCTCCTGGGCAGACATTCCGCCGAAATAGGACTCCAAGTACGCAGGGCTCACGTCCTCCTCATACAGCTGGGCGAAGGTCACCACCACCATCTCTTTGGCAATCCATCCGGTCACCACACCCACTGCGGGTCGCCATGCACCGAATCCCAGGGGCTTGAACACCGGAGCGATGACGCCACCCATGGAGGCCAGGAAGCTGTCGTTCATGGCGCACATCACCGTCGGCTCCTCGCCAGCGGCCTCGGCGGCGGCCCGGTTGCTTCCGTTGAAGGAGCCCAGGTTGAAGTTAGACAGAAGCCACAGCACGATGGTGGAAATCAGGATGACGGAACCAGCCTTCTGGGCAAATCCCTTCAACTTTTCGCCGCAGTGGATAGCCACGCTGCGCAAAGTGGGCAGACGATACTGGGGCAGTTCCATCAGGAAGTTGGACACGACCGACTTGTACACCACCACGTTCAGAATCAGGGACACCACAATGGCCGTCACGATGCTCACCACGTAGATGGAGAACATCACCAGGGTCTGGTTTGTTCCGGCAAAGAAGGTGGACACAAACATGGCAAAGATGGGCAGCTTGGCGCCGCAGGGCATGAAGGCCGTGATGATGGTGGTAATCTTGCGGTCCTTCTCGCTCTCCAGGGTACGGGTAGCCATGATGGCAGGGACTCCACAGCCAAAGCCCATCAGCAGGGGAATGAAGGAACGACCGGAAAGTCCGAAGCGACGGAAGATGCGGTCCATCACAAAGGCCACCCGGGCCATGTATCCGGAATCCTCAAGAAAGGACATGAGCACATAGAGCACCAGCACCAAGGGCAGGAAGCCCAGCACCGCACCGATGCCCCCCAGGATTCCGTCCACCACCAGCCCCATGGCCCAGTCACCGGCACCGGCAGACTCAAGACCTCCGGCCATCAGGTCGGTAATCCAGCCCCAGGCACCCTCAACCAGTCCCGCCAGCCACACGCCGGGGCTGGGCAGACCAGGCACGAAGAGGAAATTCTCGCTGAAGGTGCAGGCGAAAATCAGGTAGACCACCACAGCAAAGATGGGCAGCGCCAGCCAGCGGTTGGTGAGCACCTTGTCCATCTTGTCGGAGGTGGTCTCCACCGCAAAGGCCTCCTCCAGGGGCTTCACCACATGCCGTCCCGTAATCTCCCCGATGAAGGTATAGCGCAGGTCAGCCTTCACCTCCTCAGGATCCCCGCTGGCAGCGGAATCAGCGGCGGCAATCTTCTTGTACACATCAAGTTGGGCAGGCTTTCGGCCACTGGAGACCGTATCCGCCACCGCCGCCATCAGCTCAGGAATTCCCTTGCCGCTTCTGGCCACAATGGGCACCACCGCCACCCCTAGCTCCTGGGAAAGCCCCGCCACGTCAATCTTGATGCCCCGCTTCTCCACCTCGTCCATCATGTTCAGGGCGATGACGGTGGGGGCGCCGGTCTCCATAATCTGCAGGGAAAGGTAGAGGTTCCGCTCGATGCAGGTGGCGTCCACAATGTCCACCACACAGTCGGGCTTCTCCTTCACAATGTAGTCCCGGGCAATCACCTCCTCCGCCGAATAGGGAGACAGGGAATAGGTTCCCGGCAGGTCGAGTATCTTGTACTGGGAGTCCTTGCGGTAGACCCCCTCCTTCTTGTCAACGGTAACTCCCGGCCAGTTTCCCACATGCTGCTTGGAACCAGTCAGCTCGTTGAACAAGCTGGTCTTTCCGCAGTTGGGATTTCCTGCCAAGGCAATGGTATACGACATATTATTTCCTCCAACAATTAGCATAAGCTAACTATATCACCAAAAAAAGGGATAAGAAAATCACACCACCTCAACCTGAATGGATGAGGCCTCTTCCTTCCGCAGACTCAGCTGATAACCCCGCACGGTAACCTCAATGGGATCTCCCAAGGGAGCCACCTTGATCATCTTGATGGCAATACCAGTGGTAATGCCCATGTCCATGATGCGACGCTTGAATCCACCCTCGGCATTGATGGCAACAACCTTTGCCGCCTGTCCCGGCGACAGTTCTCTCAATGTCATCTCTATTTCCTCCAAAATTAAGTACAGAAAGAAGCTAGGCTACCAGAATCTTCTGAGCCAGGCTCCGGTTCAAGGCAAGACGAGTCCCCTTCACCAGCAGGATGATTCCGGCAGGACTGTCTCCCACCACCGTCACCTTCTGGCCTGGGACAAATCCCATCTCCACCAGATGCTGCTTCATGTCGCCGACAGCCACCAAAGAAGTAATGGTCCGATTCTCACCTTTCAAAGCCATAGCCAAGGGCATAGTCACCTCCTGTTAGGTTCCCCTAACTCTATTGTTAGCATATCGCAACCAATGGAGATTGTC
>CAMGSV010000193.1 GCA_946061495.1 uncultured Spirochaetales bacterium
AGAGGAAACCTCATGGAGTAGAAGGAGATCAAGAAAGTCCTGGTGGCAAACCGGGGCGAGATTGCCATTCGCATTATCCGGGCCTGTCACGACCTGGGTCTGAGCACCGTGGCAATCTACTCCAAGGAAGACATTCTCAGCGGCTTCAGAACCGAGGCCGATGAGTCCTACATTGTGGGCGAGTCCCTGACTCCCCTGGGAGCCTATCTGGCCATCGACGAGATTGTGGCCCTGGCAAAGAAGCGGGGGGCCGACGCCATCCACCCCGGCTACGGCTTCCTGTCGGAGAACGAGGAGTTCGCCAAAGCCTGCGAACGCAACGACATCGTCTTTATCGGACCGCCCTCAACGGTGCTGGGACAGATGGGAGACAAGCTCAGCGCCAAGGAGCTAGCCCACCGCTGCAACGTACCCACCATTCCCGGCAGCACGGAGCCGCTGAAGGATGCCGACGATGCGGTTCAGCGGGCCAACTGCTACGGTTACCCCGTCATCCTGAAGGCGGCAGCCGGTGGTGGTGGCCGTGGAATGCGCTCCTGTTCCAACGACGAGGAGGTTCGCCAGGCCTTCCAGCTGGTGACAGAGGAAGCCCGCAAGTCCTTCGGCAACCCCGCCATCTTCATGGAAAAATTCTTGGTGGAGCCAAAGCACATCGAGGTGCAGATTCTGGCGGACGGCCACGGCAACATCGTCCACCTCTACGAGCGTGACTGCTCCCTGCAGCGCCGCTACCAGAAGGTGGTAGAATTCACCCCCGCCTTCTCCGTTCCAGAGACAACCTTGGAGAAGCTGCGGAACGAGGCCGTGAGGCTGGCCAAGGAAGTTGGCTACGTCAGCGTGGGAACGGTGGAGTTCCTGGTGGACAAGGACAACAACCACTACTTCATCGAGATGAATCCCCGCATCCAGGTGGAGCACACCGTCACCGAGGTTTCCACCGGCATCGACCTGGTTCGCTCCCAGATTCTGGTGGCCATGGGGGAAAAGCTCAGCCATCCCATCATCGGTATCAACAGCCAGGCGGATGTCACCACCCGTGGCTTCGCCCTCCAGTGCCGTGTCACCACCGAGGATCCTGAGAACAACTTTGCTCCCGATACAGGTAAGGTCACCGCCTACCGCAGTCCCGGCGGAAACGGCATCCGTCTTGACGGCGGAAACATCTACAGCGGTGCCGTCATCTCCCCCTACTACGACAGCCTTTTGGTGAAGATCACCACCTACGACACCACCTTCGAAGGCGTGGTCCGCAAGGCCCAGCGTGCCCTCACGGAGATGCGTGTCCGTGGCGTGAAGACCAACATCGCCTTCCTGGGAAAGATTCTGCGGAACGAGGTCTTCCTGCGGGGCGGCTGCCACACCAAGTTCATCGACGAGACACCGGAGCTGTTCCAGCTGGACGTGTCCAAGGACCGGGCCAACAAGATTCTGAAGTATATCGGAAACATCGTGGTGAACGATCCCACCGCTGGTGCCAAGATGTACGACACCCCCCGCTTCGTGCCCCTGGAGGACGCTCCCCCAACTCCTGGCCTCAAACAGATGCTGGACGAGAAGGGCCCCGATGCGGTGTCCAAGTGGGTCTACGACCAGAAGCAGCTGCTGATCATGGACACCACCATGCGCGACGCACACCAGTCTCTGCTGGCCACTCGTGTCCGCACCCGTGACATGGTGAAGGGCAGCGAGGCCCTGGCACAGATCATGCACAAGTGCTTCTCCCTGGAAATGTGGGGCGGCGCCACCTTCGACGTGGCCTACCGCTTCCTCCACGAAGATCCCTGGGAGCGCCTGGACTGGCTGCGGCGGAACATCCCCAACATCCCTTTCCAGATGCTGCTCCGTGGCGCAAACGGCGTTGGCTATGCCAACTACCCCGACAACGTAATCCGTGGCTTTGTCCGTGAGGCGGCGGCCGGCGGCATCGATGTGTTCCGCATCTTCGACTCCCTGAACTGGATTCCCGGCATGGAGATTGCCATGGATGAGGCCGCAAAGTGCAACAAGCTGGTGGAGGCTGCTATCTGCTACACCGGCGACATCAGCGACCCCAAGCGGGACAAGTACACCCTGGACTACTACGTGAAAATGGCAAAGAAGCTGCGAAACCGCGGTGCCCACACCATCGCCATCAAGGACATGTCCGGCCTCCTGAAGCCCTACGCCGCAAAGATGTTGGTGCGTGCACTGAAGGATGCCCTGGACTGCCCCGTCCACCTGCACACCCACGACACCAGCGGCAACCAGGTGGCGGCCTACCTGCTGGCAGCGGAGGAAGGCGTTGACATTGTGGACTGCGCCATCTCCAGCATGTCCGGCCTCACCAGCCAGCCCTCCATCAACTCCATCCAGACCGCCCTGGCGGGAACCGAGCGTGACCCCGGCTTTGAGATCACCAAGCTGGAGCGCCTCAGCGAGTACTGGGAGGACGTGCGCAAGCGGTACGACGTGTTCGAGTCCGACCTGAAGTCCCCCCTCACCGAAATCTACCGCTACGAGATTCCCGGCGGCCAGTATTCCAACCTGCGGCCCCAGGTGGCAAGCCTTGGTCTGGGCCACCGCTTTGACGAGGTACGGGAGATGTTCTGCACCGTCAACCAGATGCTGGGAGACATCGTGAAGGTGACCCCCTCCTCCAAGATGGTGGGCGACCTGGCCATCTTCATGGTGCAGAACGACCTGACACCAGAGAACATTGTGGAGCGTGGCAAGACCCTGGCCTTCCCTGACTCCGTGGTGAGCTACTTCGAGGGAATGATGGGACAGCCTGCCTGGGGATTCCAGCCTGCTGGCCTGCAGGAGGTTGTTTTGAAGGGAAAGAAGCCCATCACCTGTCGTCCCGGCGAGCTCCTGCCCCCCGCCGACTTTGAGGCCGCACGGAATCACCTGAAGAAATTCAAGGAGGAGCCCACCGACCGTGACGTGCTGAGCTACCTGTTCTATCCCAAGGTGGTGGAGGACTTCTTCAAGAAGCGGGAGGAGTACGGCTACATCACCCGCCTGGGAAGCCACGTCTTCTTCCATGGCCTTGCAGTGGGCGAGACCAACAAGGTGAACATCGAGGACGGAAAGACCTTGGTGATCAAGTACCTTGGACTGGGAGACATGGACGAGGAGGGAATGCGCACCGTACAGTTTGAGCTGAACGGCATCCGCCGTGACGTGAAGGTGCGGGACAACACCATGAGCGAGAATCTGGCCCTCACCCGCATGGCGGACAAGACTGTTCCCGGTGAGATTGGCACCTCCATTCCCGGCAGCGTCAGCAAGGTGCTGGTGAAGGCCGGCGATGTGGTGGAGGAAAACCAGGTTCTGGCCATCATCGAAGCCATGAAGATGGAGACCAGCATCACCGCCCCCATGAAGGGCGAGGTGAAGGAGGTCCTCATCAACCAGGGCCAGTCGGTGAAGGCCGGCGAGCTTCTGATTGTGATGGAATGATGATGAGGGACGAGACCCTTTGATTTGTGGCTGCCTTGGAAAAGGACGAAACGTCTCCTTCTGGGGCAGCCCTTTTTTTCGAATTTACAAACAAAATCAAATCTGCGATTGTGTCAAGGATTGTGTCAAGTTTAGTTCACAATTTCGTTCCCAAAAAAAGCCGCAAATCCATCATACTGCGTTAAACAGAATCTCCTTTTGAAGTTTTATTGAACCGGCATTCATGTAGCAACGCTCAGTCTGCCAGTCGTCTGAATACTCAAGCAGGTAGCTTGCCGCCTTCATGGCCCTTGCCGACTTCTCGTCGGGAGCCTCCCAGATGAGCTTCAGTCTTGCGGCGACCTTCTCCTTGTCCTTTTGTGGAACATAGGCAAGTATATTCCGCATGAAATGAACCTTGCACCTCTGCCAACGGGTTCCATGCAGGGTGCTGCGTATTGCGGCCTGCAGCCCCATGTATGCGTCGGAAACGCACAGCCACACCTTTTCAAGCCCGCACTCCTGGAGCCTTCTGAAAAGGGATGAATATGATTCCTCCGACTCGTTTTCCAAGCCTTGTGTCGAAGCGACGGACTCTGTAGCCGCACCTGTAGCCGGTGCGGGTTTGCGAATGGCTCCCTTTGGGTGCCCCAGTCTTGCGGGCACCCTCTATTTCCATGAACTTGTCCATCATCCATTGGAGCATTTCCAGCAGAGGCTCTTTTGCTGCTACAAAATCCAGTAACTTATTTTCAAAATTGTACACTATCGAACGGTTCATACAGGTATACTATCAAAATTGATGGTGGCAGGCAATGACAAGCAGTAAAAAAACAGGACCAAGCTGCTGCATGGTCCTGTCCCTCACGAAATCCGGGAAACACCGGGAAAAATCATGGAAACGATAATATGGTCAAGCCTCACGACCTATTAGTACCGCTCGGCTGAACACATTGCTATGCTTGCACCTGCGGCCTATCAACCGGATGGTCTGTCCGGGGTCTTCAGGGTGGTCACGCCACCCGGGATGACTCATCTTGAGGCGGGCTTCCCGCTTAGATGCTTTCAGCGGTTATCCCTTCCGAGCTTAGATACCCAGCGCTTACCCTTGGCAGGATAACTGGTACACCAGAGGCTCGTCCACTTCGGTCCTCTCGTACTAAAAGCAGCCCCTCTCAATCATCCAACGCCCACAGCAGATAGGGACCGAACTGTCTCGCGACGTT
>CAMGSV010000194.1 GCA_946061495.1 uncultured Spirochaetales bacterium
TCTTTTTCTATTTGTATGCCTTTTTAGGCAATCCACAACTTTTGATTATAACTCTAATCAATGCATCTCCTCCTCACCGCCCTAAAAATTTATTTTATCGGCTCTTCCCTTCTCATCCCTTCCATAGTACAATCAAAGTCTTGAGAAGGAGCGTTCATGGAAGGAGCAGTCATCAGCAGGACAGAACACATCATTCTGGAGCATTTGGAAAGGCAGGACACGGTGTTTGTCTTCTCCACAGGACGGGCGGCCCAAATGTGGGCGGAGCGGATGCTGGACCATGTGCCAGCGGTGGCCATGGAGCGGTTTGTGGCCTGGGACAGCTTCAAGAGCGAGGCCATCCGCTCCCGTCAGCAGGACAAGGCCAGCATTCCCTCCATGATGCGGAAGATTTTTGCCAGCCACCTGATTCAGGAGAACGCCCGAAAAGTGGTCCAGGGGGAGGTGCCCCTGTTCTCCAGCCTCATCAACCCCCACTACGCCCAGGAGGCTCAGAGCTTCACCAACTGGCTGGCCAGCCTGCTGCCTTCTTTGGAAAGCTGGCGACGCAGCCACGAAAGGGCCCTGCAGAACCAGCCGACAGACCAACCGCAGCTGGACCTGCAGGATCAAGACCTCATGACCCTCCACCGCCTGTACAAACAATTTCTGGAGGAAACCAACCGCTTTGACCCGGCCTGGGAGCAGCCTCCCTTCGAGGACGACGGTCGCAACTACCTCATCTTCTATCCTGAAATACTCACGGACTTCAGCGAGTACCGCCACATTCTGGAATCCAGCAGCCACATCACCCTGATTTCCTGCGACGCCCACAACTCCGCCGCCCCCCGCTGCATCCATTACGGCAACGCCCGCCAGGAAATACGGGAAACAGCCCTGTTCATCCGCAACCTGGTGGCATCAGGCCAGTGCCACTACCGTGACATCTATGTCAGCGTGCCGGACATGGAGACTATGGCACCCTATCTGCAGCGGGAATTCCAGCTCTACGCCATTCCCGCCGTATTCCGTACCGGAAAGCCCCTTTCCGCCTACGGAGCGGGTGCCATCTTCGCCCAGATTCAGGGCTGCATCACCAGCTCCTTCTCCTTCGACAGCCTCAAGGAGCTGCTGCTGAACCACCACCTGCCCTGGAGGGAGCGGGAATTGAACCACCAGCTGATCCAATTCGGCATAGACAACAGCTGCCTGTGCTCCTACACTGACAATCACACCAACCGTACCATCGACCCCTGGAAGGAGGCATTCAAGAGAAATCCCCGGGAGGAGCGGCTCCACCGATTGTACACCAGTCTGCGACAAGAAGCCCAGCGATTCTCCCAGGCCACCAGCTTTGAGAAGCTACGGGAAGCCTACTTCCAGTTCAGGGACAAATTCTGGGATATGGGACAGGTGGATCAAGAGAGCGACCAGGTGCTTGGACGCTGCATCACGGAGCTGGCGGGACTCATGGATCTGGAACGTGATTTTCCCCAGCTGCCGGTACCCAACCCCTTCAGCTTTTTCCTCCAGGTGCTGGAGGAAAAGGAGTACCTGCCCCAGAGTGATGATCAAGGCGTGTGGGTGGTGCCCTATCGGTTGGTGGCCTCCGCCCCCGCCGGCTGCCACATTGTGGTGGGAGCCAGCCAGAAGGACATCACCCACCTGTTCCAGCAGCTGGGCTTCCTGTCCCAGGCCAAACGCACCAGGCTGGGCCTCACCGACTCCAATCCCTCCGACAGCTTCATCCAGCTCTACCAGCTCCACAGCCGCCTGCCGGTACGGTTTTCCGTGGCAGAAAACAACCTTTCCGGCTACAGCATCCCCCACAATGGACTGGATGCCATCCCCCGTGAAGCGGTGAGCCTGCTGGAGGCCACCGGCAGCGCCATCCACCGGCAGCAGGACTTCATCATGCAGGAGCGGGACCTGTTCCAGCTGGCCAGAAAGGGGGACAGCCCCACCAGCCCCCAGACCGCACAGTTCACCCCCACGGCAATCCAGCAGGAGGGCTTCCATCACTGGAAGGCACAGCTGGAAGTATCCGACAGCCTCCATCAAGAGACCTCGTCCCCAGAAAATGCCAGTCAAGGCAATCTACCCCAGATACAGTGCACCTTTCCCCACTGGAAGGACAAGATTCAGCAGGCTCTCTTCTATTCAAATGGCCTCAATATTTCCGAAAGCCATCTGAACGACTTTTTCATCTGTCCCCGCCACTGGTACTTCAAACGCATCCTTAAGCTGGAGGAACCGGACACCCAGGCCCAGTTGATGCAGGATGCCTGGATGGGAACTATCTACCACGACATCATTCAGCTGTACCTGGAGCCCCTGAAGCACTGCGGGACGCCCCTCATTCCGCCCCACATCCAGGAGCTCAGGGGGGAATCCTTGATACCGGAGGAGCAGCAGCGGCTGGAAAAGGCCGTTGACAGGGTGCTTTCCCAGCAGCACCGGCTTTCGCCCCTGACCCAGGACCTGCTGCTGGCCCAAAAGGCTCACATCCTTGACACGGTCAGCTCCTTCATGGTCGCCCTGTGCAAGACCTTCCCTCACCACCAAGTAGTATCTCTGGAGGAAGGCCTCAGCTGCCAGCCCACGCAGCTTCTTCCCCTGCTGAAAAAATTGGCAGACCAAGGAATCCAGCTGCCAGATGCAGACATCCCCAACAGTGCTGAGCAGCGGAAGGAATTCATCCAACAGCTGGAGGGCTTTGTGTTCACCGGCCGACTGGACTGCCTTTTGGCCAGCCCCGACGACGATTTGATACTGCTGGACTTCAAGCTGGGCAATGCCCCGAAGCTGCAGGAGGCACACCTTGACCAGGAAGGCAGGCTTGCCAACTTCCAGATGGCCTTCTACACCATCCTCTATGAAAGCTGCTACCCAGAACGCACCATCGACTCCGGTGCCTTCATGACCATCAAGGACGGAGCGGCTTCCGTCATCTTCGGCTTTGATGACAACAAGCGGCCCCAGCGGGACAGGGGAATCATCACCAAGGAGGGAGAAAAGGGCTTCACCTTCAACCACACCGTGGCGGCAGCCCTCCGGTACGCTGGACAATTCGCCGCCGCCATCAAGAGCAGCACCTTCCCCCAGATGCTGGAGGTGAACTATGAAACCTGCAGCTCCTGTTCCTGGCGGCGGATTTGCCGCACCACCTACACGGTGGGGAGGGACGAGGTATGAGGGAACAGGAAAACAGCAAAATGGGAGGTACCATGAGCAATACATCATTGGACAGGAACAAGACCTGCAATATCCAGGGAATCACACTGGAGCACTGGCTTTTGGAGGGAGACGGCACCAAGGACAACAGGGGCCTGAACCAAGAGCAGCAGGCTGCTGTCACCAGCTCCGTCAACACCGTTGCCGCCGCAGGAGCGGGTGCGGGAAAGACCTTTGTGCTGGCCCGCCGCTACGCCTACCTGGTCTGCGTCAAGAAGCTGAAGGTATCCGAAATCCTCACCCTCACCTTTACCCGCAAGGCCACTGCGGAGATGTATTCCCGCATCTATCAAACCCTGCTGACAGTGGCAAACCTGTTCGGTACAGCGGAGGCAATCCAGGCGGTGGCAGACTTCCACTCAGCCCGCATCCAGACCCTGGACTCCTACTGCTCCAGCATCATCAGACAGTCCGTGGGACAGTACGGCATCAAGCCCGACTTCACCATAGACGACCAGCAAGCGCAGACCATGGCAAGCCAGCTGGCCCTGCCCTTTGTGCTGGGCCACCGCCACAATCCTGCCATCCAGATGATAGCCACCACCACCCTTTCCCGGCTGGACAATCTGGCCGATGAGCTTTTTGCCCAAACCATCATCAACCACTCCAGCCTTGCCAACCCGGTGAATTTTTCCCAGGAGGTGGAGAACCAGCTGCAATACGCAGGACAGGAATTTCTTCGGCTGGCAGAGGAGATTGATGGGCTGGTGTATCAGCTGCAGCAGATGATAGAGGACGAAGGTAAGGGCAAGTCAACCTTCATCCCGAAGCTCCAGTCGGCGGTGGACTCCTTCCAGCAGGAGGAGTGGGAGACAAGCTCATTGAAGCTGGATGAGAGGGAAACAGCCCTCAGATTCTGCAAGGCGGTGGAGCAGTTCGTTGACTTGAGGCTCAACGGGCAGCACACAAAGCCCTGGAACCAGCCCCTGAAGACCTTGAAGGAGGAGACCTACCCCCTGTTGACCTCCCTGACCAACCTCTTGTATCGCCAGCAGGAACTGCGGGAGCTGGCTCGGCTTCTGAATGAATTCCAGGAGCAGTACAACCGCAGCAAACGGCAGGCAGGCATCCTCACCTTTGCCGACGCAGCCCAGCTGGCACTGGACACCCTGAAAAACCAGCGGGAAATCCGCCAGACCGAGAAGGAAAGCTACAGGGCCATCATGATCGACGAATTCCAGGACGACAACAAGCTCCAGAAGGATCTGCTCTACACACTGGCAGAGCGGCTTGACACCTTCAACAAGGATTCTGTTCCCCCGGAATGCCTCGACCCAGGCAAGCTCTTTTTCGTGGGGGACGAGAAGCAGTCCATCTATCGGTTCCGTGGCGCCGATGTGTCTGTCTTCCGGGGACTCGCAAGAGAATTATTGAGGCACAACGAGTCGGGACTCGCAAGAGAATTA